>JASLJW010000092.1 GCA_030747885.1 Candidatus Thalassarchaeaceae archaeon | reverse complement strand
CGAGGCCCCTAATCACAGAAAATCATCTAGAGTATACACAGTTACCTTATCATTTTGGAATAACGATTCAACACTATCAAACATCCAGTCTACATATTGTTGAGTATAGTCATCGACACCGAAATTATCGATTACGTGATTTATTACTCCGAGATATTTTCGTACTGCTCCTTGGGATACAGTAAGTATCAGATTTCCTCCACATCGTGCTTCTTCCATTCGGCTTGAATTATGTCCATGAAGCCCTCCACTAGCGCTTCGCATCTGGATACACTTGCCAGCTAACGGTAATCTACGGTACGAATGATTGCATTTTGCACATCTCACCTTTTGTCTACTGAAAGCATTCAGATTCCCTCGAACATCAGGTAACAGGTGTGATCCAATCACTGTCTTTGCAACTATTTGCGCATCAACGCTTCGTAATTTTCTTCCCAGTGCTAATTGTGCACTCATCTTATCAGTCATACTTCCGAGTGTTTTGTATGCTGAATTTATTGGACCAGCATCTAACGCATCTAATTCATGAGTATACCCATATCCACGAACAGCCCCAACAGTTCCAATTCTGTTATTCACAAGATCGACTAATTTTGCATCCATTATTTCACGTGGATGTGGCATTGATTGAGTTTCTTTGTAAAAAGAAGCAGAATAATTCCACCCCGCATCTACATGCAACGCTTCTTTGTCCAATTCCATTGGATTCAATCTTGTAGTTAGCGTCAATGGAGCATCCATCCTTCCTCCGCGATTAGAAGGTAGAATGACTCGACTAAAATTCAATAATCCATCCAAAAGCAGCATAACGCAATCTTCGTCACCATCACAATTTCTTCGCTTAGCTGCATGAAACAAAGTATGGCCATAGCCCGCTGAAGCCTCAGTCCATCCAATGAATCTACACAAAACACCACCAGAAGTATGTGGTGCAAGTGCAATACCCAATTGCCCAACCATATCATCGATTGTTTCTGCTTTGAATTCGGCTTCCATTCCATAGAATCTTATTAGCAAATCATCCAGATATTTGCTAATCTTGAGAAGATGTTCTCCAGCATCCCGACTTGGAATGAAATCTTGAGGAAACAATTCCAGAACTTGGATTTCAGTGGATAAGGGATCCCCTCTGATATCATGAGAATACCCTAATTCAAGCAATTTCTCAATGGAAGTTCCAATTTCTATCGGACGGAAGTGAGTAACAGGGACATCAATCATATCGTAACGAATGGTCCCATCTCTGAATGCTGAAACATCATGAATAGCTCTGAGAATACCCTTCTCAATTGGTTCTGGATATTGAGCCTTGGAAGTAAGCCCCTTCATTGCTTTAATTCGTTCAGGCAAGCGGTCTAGACCTAGAGAGATACGTTTTACTTCTAAGATATCAGAAAGAGGAATTGTAGTTAATTCCCCCAATCGATTTCGTAAATGAGAACCACGTCGTTCAGCAGGAACCGTCCTTCCACCACATTCCTTTGGTTCATCTTGAATTGTACGATGGTGACATCGGACATGTGGTGTCTCTCTATCACATCTCAAACACCTTCTTGGCCCAACAGTTACTCTGATGGAACCTTCTCGAGATACTGCTGTTGCTAGGAGTCGTTGAGGCCCCCCATAGTTCATTATTGGATACAATGCATGGGCTTTCTGCTTCATTTCTCTAGGTGCAGATTTCTCAGGCCTTCCCATTCGACAACCAATTCTGCAAGGTGCAGAATCATTCCATTCTAATGAACTGATTTTCCTGACAGCCCAAAGACTGCTTTCAACTTCATTTTCATCGAGTAAAATCAAAGAATTCATTAGAGATTTCTTATCCTTTGGACCAGGATCTTCTATTGCATCTGCAGCTTCTTGCCCTGCCTGCTCAGTTGATGAAATATTTTCTCCTTTCTGTCTTGCTGAAGTTTCAGCTTGTATTCTTGCAGTTCTTTTTTCTGCCGCAAGTTTTTGATTTCGTTCATTTTCTATTGTAACAATTTCAGTTGCCTTACGAATCTCATCTAATCTTTTTTCGATAGATTTCAATCCTTCTTCATTTTGAATGATTTTCCCTTTTTCTATATTCAAATCTAAACCATGAACAAGGCATTCCCAGTTTTCATCAATTAGGATATCATCACTTTCATGACGGTGTCCGATTCCCAAACACATCAATGCAGATTTTACTAATCCATGTTGTAGAAAGCCCAAACTTTCTGAGAAATCATCTATGATTTCTTCTTCGATTGTGTGTTTACCAATTTCCAAGAATTTAGAAATTTGGTCGGCAGAACTTTCCTTTCGCCTTAGATTAGTCTGATTACTTGGAACACTTTCTATGATGGGGGAGCTTTCTACAATTACCGGAGCAACCCAACCTAGTACCGCATCAGGGATTCTCAAACTCCCGTCTTCAATCACTGCATCACTCATAGCATCCATAAAAATTGGAAGAATAGAAACTGGTAGATCTGACCACTGTGGATTATGGGAGGGGTGAACCCCAATCCCCCATCTTTTTGCAATTGCTACGGCACCAACCCAGTCTACTTTCACATGACGTAATGTAAGGTGCCAATCTCGAAGCATCCATTCAACTTCTAATCTCTCTGATTTGCTCCGTAGCCTTCTTCGAAGATCCCATGGTGATGTTTCAGGTATATTCGAGTCATTGAAATTCAAATATGACTGAAGAAAATCCAAGTCTTCCTGATTTTTGATTGAATCTAGAACTTCAGATGCCCACCATTCAGTAGTATAGGCGGAAGGGACGAGGTTTTTGTTATTCTCAAGAAATTCTCCGAAACCTAACATCAATTCTCCATTATCCCAAATAGCTCTAACTCGATCTTCTATTTCGTTCCAGAGTTCTTCTTCGTTTATTCTAACAAATGTGCCATCATCAAGGAGGACCATTGGCCCATCAATTTCTGTGCACGGAGTAACCGCACAAGCCTTACCAGGCCTTTCAATCTTCATTTGAGTCCCTACTGAAATAAATGACCCCATTGCTTTCATGGATACTGGATTCATTCCAGCGGCAGCTAATCCAGATGCTCTTGGCCTACCATATCGTAGTCGGAATCCACCAGGTTCATTTGGCATCCCGAAAACAGGTCGGCCTGCAATGATATCTTTCATGAATCTTGAATCTGTTTTGATTTTTCTTGGAGAGAATTTTGAAGAATCATCTCCTTGTCCCTTTTTTCCTCGATTAGCAAATTCACTGATGAATCCCCATCCAGGAATTTCTAATCGTTCAACATGTTTCTGAATTTTTGGAGCTTTGAGACATAACCCCTCTCC
>JASLJW010000091.1 GCA_030747885.1 Candidatus Thalassarchaeaceae archaeon | reverse complement strand
GAAAGAGCGATTCCCGTGACATCAGAAGAAGGGGGTGGGGCCGATGCCATGGCCATTCGTCAATGTCAATTCAAATGAAATAACCGCTCAAACAGTACAAGGCGTTTTGAATCAAAGAACCTTGAGAGGGGCATGGAGATTGTCCTAGTCGAAGTGAATGGGCTCTTTCCTCACGAAGAAATCAAGCCTAAAAATCTTGAAAAAATGATTGCTTGGGTTGAAAAAAGAGGCGGTTTCTTTGAACCGATATTGGTTGATCGAAAAACACGAACCATTCTAGACGGACATCATCGCTACAATTCAGCCCTTCACTTTGGAATACGGTTGATCCCAGGGATTGAAGTTGATTATCTAGAAGATGAATCTATACAAGTAAAACCATGGCCAGGAAAAGAGGAAATGGATATTACCAAAGAATCAATCCTTTTAACGGCTAAATCTGGAGATTTATACCCTCCAAAAACAAGTAAACATACAATCCAAATTGATTATCCACAACAATTCTTTCCACTTGAGAAATTGCGTTAATCTGAAACTCTTCTTGATGACGAAAATGCATTCCACAGACGATTTCCTGTACCTGAAATCTTAACTGGGTGCAGAGGATCCTTTTCAGGAATAACCTTGAAATCCATCATTCCCCCTCTTCGTGAGATAGTAATCGAAACTGTTTGTTCCGCTTGGCCACGTAATGCACCCTTCAATTCAGAAGATTTACGAGTTCTTCTTCCATTGATTGCAACAATCTCATCACCAGGTTGCAATTTATCTCTTACAGGACTCCCTGCTTGGAATTTCGAAACACGTAAAGGCGATTCAGAAAGTTGTAGGCCAAGCCAGCCAACATAATCTTCGGAATCTACTGGCTCAAGTTTTCTACCCATTCCTTTGGACCATTCTAACATATCGGGTGCCCCTAAACCATGGACTAAACGACGAACAACCCGGTTTAATCTCCCTCCACTAAGACGATTCATTGAAGAAATAATATCTTTCTCAGCGATAGGCCTAGGATCTGAACCACCTGTACCTGAATCACCTTCGATGTGAAGTCCGTGGCGCTTCCAAAGATCAACCATTACGTCATCTAATCCCACTTCTCCTTTTGTTCTCCGTCGTAATTCTAAATCCATCCACATTGCTGCTATTTCACCTTGAAGATAGTACGAAATTGTAGTCTCAGGAGAATGAGCATGAGGGCGATACAAATGATACCATGTCTCAAAACTAGATTCAGAAAGACATTGGTGGTCCCACCCAGACATTGAATGGAAACGAGTTAATTTTCTCTTTAAATCCGCAGACCAATCATCATCAGTCCAGACACCACTTCGTAAGCACATCATATCTCCGAGCCAACTGGTTACTCCTTCAAACCACCACAAAAGATCCGTATGCATCTCCTGAGATAAGTCGTAATCATCGAAAGTTTTGGGACGAAGACGTTTTACATTCCATGCATGGACATATTCATGCGATATTAGAGAAATTAAATCCCTCCAGCCTTCTGAATCCCCTAAATCCAATGAACCCCTTCGCATCTGACTAGATTGGCTCCCAGTATGCTCCAAACCCCCCCTAGCCTTGTCTGTAAGGTGAAGAATAATTGCATAATTATCCCAAGGTGGTTCTCCAAACAAAGCATGGAACTCTGAGAATAAATTACTCATTGCATCAATCAAAAATTCAACTCTTTGAGAATCAATAGGAATACCTCCTGCATCCCAAAGCTTCAATCTAAAACGACGACCTCCTGCTTGAAATGGAATTTCAGGATTAGCATTAGCCTCGATAACACCATCGTACAATGCATCACGAGATTCTGCCTTGAAAACTGACCTAATTGTTCCACCTTCATCGGAACTATCTATCTCCTTCAATTGAGTAGTTACAGTCCATGAATCAGGATGAAGAAGTTCTACAGAGTATGGACCTTCAGAATCTGAAGAACCGCGAATTACACGGGGAAAGGTCGCAGATGGGATCATATGAAAATGGGTGGAATCGATATGGTTGGTGCGGACACTCAAATCGTTTCCAAAAGCAAACCACTCTACATGGATAGTGGTTGATTCTTTGGGGATTAGTATTCGAACCTCATCGGGGCCTCTTCGTTCCGCCTTACAATCAACTTCTTGACCAGAAACAATGGCCCATGCCCTCAAATCATGTACTAATCTCCTAGGCTCTCTAATTAGATAAGACCCAGGTGACCATCTAGGAAATGCTAGAACTAATATTGAACCAACGGGGTTTGGGACCTCGATTTCAGAACGAAAACGTTGCTCATCCCGCGTAGATACATCCAATCGATGTACGATAGATCTCATTCTCCTGCCTCCGATCTTCCCAAAGAGTTTCTATCCTCTAGCACTTCAATCGCCATGGCCCTTACCGGCCCTTCATCTCTCGCTTCTGAAATTCTTTTCACTGCAGATAAAGTATCAGTACCAAAATTACGGCCAACTAAATCTTCTAGATATCTCATTTTTCTAATATCATTACAAGAACCCAATAGTAACTGTGCTCTAACCGAATCTATCTCTTTTTTGGGGGATTTTCTTACCAATCTTGGAATCAAAGATTCAGAGGGGACAGCCAATAGAAAATCCAAGATTTCTTTTTCAGCCCAATCCATTCGACCTGTATACGCATGCACTACAGCCTCAATGGCTTCACCAGTTGGATTGGAAAGTAATTTCATTGTATCCTGAATCTCCAATGCATTTTCATCATAAAGACGATGATGAGCAGCAGAACAAACCATGGGCGAAGGGTGGACTAGGAAATCTCTGATTCCTTCGATTCCAAAAGATTCTATTCTCAAACCTTGAATTGATTTACTAACAACAACAGGAGCAGGGTCATCCAATCCTAATAATACATATTTTTCTATGTCTCGACGAATTGCACTTTCTACAGTAGCCCGTCGAATATTCACAAATACTGAAGCTAAACCTTCATCAGCAATTTCCTCAAATTCAGTATCGGAAAATTGGCTTAATGAAATAACCCATGCACGTTTGGAAACCTCGGAATCTGCATCAGATCTCAAAATTGAGAGAACTGAACTTGATTCATCATAACGGCCACATACTTCTAGAGAAAGCAATCGAATCTGCTTTGATGTATGTTTTGAAAGACGTTCTAATAATTCCAAATTTTCTCCATTATCCCATCTCCTAACTGCCTCAATCGATTGATCTACAAACCACTGTTCATCAGATTCTAGAAATGGTAAAAATCCAGACAATGCAAAGGGGTCATTCAATTCAAACAAGTGCCGAATCGCACGACGTCTCTGACGAATATCC
>JASLJW010000090.1 GCA_030747885.1 Candidatus Thalassarchaeaceae archaeon | reverse complement strand
ATTCGCTAACACCTCAACGACAACTCCGTGTGGTGAACCTTCTAATGGCACCAATTGGAATGCAACTGTGCGCATTGTCCCGTTGCTTTCATTCCCATCCAGCGTATGATCTGTGAAAATATGCACATCTACTGTGATGTTATCTGGATAAGACATTAGGTCGTATGACTCGTTATTATCCATGTGAGTTACAGACAACGAAGTAACATTCATTCTTTCATCTGGAACATCTAGCGTCCAGTTTCCAGGAAGAATTCTGCCATTGAAGCGACCATCTGGATCTACCTCAAAGATATAGGCACCTGAGTATTCAGAGCTTGTAGCAACTACCTCAATAGGTCTGAAATCAATAATTCCAATGTCATATTGGTTGCCAATTCGATTCATATCAACTGACCCGCCAATTATCGAACTAGGTAGAGCAGTCAAATTGAGTACCATGTCTTCAACGATTAGATGCTGCTCTGAAACAGTCATCTGACTTGAGACAGTTAAGAAGGTGAAGTTAGCTTCGATCCCCAGTGGGAGAAGCATGCTGTACATTCCATTGTCATCAGAAATAGTAGACACATGTATTGAACCCCAATGGGCTGTGACTTCTATTCCGTTTCTCAATTGGAGTAAATTTCCTTCAGCATCTTCTGGCTTATTAGCATCCACAACATAACTCAAGTAACCTGAAACCGTTGTGCTTTCAACATAATTGAACTGAGTTGTAATATTCTGTGGGCCTTCATTGATATCTGTGAATTCAAATTCGGAGAAGAACTGCTTACTGTCATTCAATGAATGAGTCACTGACCAAACACCTGGAGGCATTTCCACATTGTACATTTGTGTAGTCTCATCGTATAATGCGATAATTGGATCCATGTTATCGATATATGCATTTGTGAAGTTGATTGAATCTCCTTCAGCAAGTTCTACCGGCATTCCATCATCAAACAGATGGAAGTGAATATCATGGAAAAGTGGAATCGGTTCATTCATGGTGACATTTAGTGCGTCATCATCATTTATCGAAAACATCCTGAACAATTCGCTGAAACCATCCATGTCGCTATCCACTAAAGCAGAGTAATTGCCCTTGGAAATTGGTCCAAACGAGAATGTGCCGTTTTCATCAGTTTCTATCCAACAAGGAGCATAACCTGAATCAGAACAAGCAATGGAGGTATCGGATGCACTTCCATTTATCTCTACTAGATGTACGCGCCCAGGTAATGCGGTCCCATTCTCGTCAGCTATGGTTCCAGAAAGATGTCCTGCAGGAACGCCAAGAACTATTCCACTCACAGGTTCATTTGGAACTTCAAGTGGTTGAGGAACAATACTTGTCTCACCATTAGGATAAGTGATTGTCACCAAGTATTCCCCAGGAATCGCATCAATCAAATGGAAACTACCTGGTTTCACCATGTCCCCGCTGAAAATTCCAGTTCCAACATAAGTTCCAGAACCATTGAAAATACCATAGTGATCGAGTGATGTATCGCTATCATCAATGATGAATGAACCAGTTCCAGTGAACGAACGACGTTCCATGTACGTGGTGAATAATGCAGTACCATTGGCAGTGAATCTACCATCTGCATGAACCTTGCCAAGAATCAGATATTCATTTACCGTGTTGTTCAATAAACAAGCAAATTCACCATTAGGGATTGTTTCATTCACACAAGGAACCGGATCGGTAACCTCTGTTCCATTCTCATGGTATACCGAACCAATCAGTTCACCTATTCCTTCAAAGACACCATCTCCAGTGAAAGAATGCCCATTCAGAATTGTTCTAGTATAGTTTCCAGTAAATTCTGTGACTGAAATTGTTCCAGTAGCAGCAACCTCACCAGGACCGGTAAACATTGCTTCACCTTCTCCACTGAATTGAAGGTCTTCTCCAGTGATTGTACCATTGCTGGTTCTGAGAGTATAGCCTTCTGCATCTACTGCATCCCAAATATTGGATATCTCTATGTCCATCTCTGCAACGGGTAACCCTTCAAATTCTTCATTTCCTGAGAACACAATCTGTCCAGTTACTCCTGAGGCTTCAACAACAATAGAGACGTCAACAATTGCCTCACCATTACTGTGACCATCAGCACCTGAAACATTGACAAATGTTTCACCTAACCATTGTTGGCCTGAAACATTCGCCAAAATAGCAGTAATTGGGTTTACAGTTCTAACACCATTTGCCTCTGGAGATAACAAATCACTATCCCACACATTCCAAAGGTTTGTGATCCCTTTTGCTTCGGTAATTGCATCTCTATCAGCTTGTAAATCAACGATTCCAGTTAGTGCAGTTACTCGAATTCTTCCTGCAGGTACTGTAAACGAAAACTCTCCATTCTCATCAGCATCAGCAGTGCCAATTGGAACCCACCAAGAACGAGGATCTTGATCGGTGACTTCGCCGTTAGGCTGAACTTCCTCTTCTCCAGAAAAAGCATCTCTCTCTATGAGTAAACGTGCATTAGGTACAACACCAAAGTCACCCAATTCTACAGTGCCAGTCAATGTTGCTCCTGAATAATACTTCAGAATCTTAGTACCTGCATTAGCATAACCTACATTCGCCTGAACTTCCTCATCAGAATCGTCGTACCAGTTTGCAATCACAAAGTGATTCATCATTGCACCTGGAAGTGGCCTCGCATTCTCAAGAACAGAGTTAGGAGTCCCCTTAGCCTTAGCTCCTCCAAATAGTTGCCCAGGTTGGGAAGGATCGCCACTGAGTCCAAGTGAAGTAGACCCATATCCAACATATGTTCGAGCGACCATGGTTTCAAAGAAATCAGAACGCTGCTGATAATCGATATCAATCAACTCAATTGGTTCAACTGTTGCACCACTTGTCTGTTTTGTGATATCTAGAAGATATTCAGTATTATATTCATCCTGAGTTCGAGGAACTATTGGTCCATCTCCTCGCTGTGTCTGATATACTGATTTGATGTACATGTCTGGATCTAGGCCAGAAAGAGTGGTTGGCGCATAGAAAATTCCTGTTGGATTGTAACTATGGTACTGTGCCATCGCATTGTACAACCCACCGACTGGGTACAACCTATTATCCACAGCAAAATATCGTATGTCGTGATTCCTAGTTAGAATCTCACCAGGCCCACCCTCATACGATATCACATCGTACTCAACACCAGTAGTGATTCTATGATACACATCTACTAATTCACTTAGGTCCAAGGATGACTGAAGCATCTGACGACCTAAAGCGAAACGGGCATTCTGCCTGTGAAGGGATGTTGAAGGATCTGTTAAGCCTTCCAAAATATCTGAAGTATACCAATAACCTCCGATGATGTAATGGGAGGTCTCGTTGCTACGTTCTGCAGCGGTACCCACTGTGGTGTTGAAACTACTCCAAGCGGCTGATGCTGTACTAGATGAGTCAGTAATTACCTCACCATTGTGAACAACTTCCCAGACTTCAGTGGCGTCACTAAACCCATTTTCATCAAGATGATGCCCATTTAACAAATATGTATCTCCGCTACTCTCAACAACACTCATTGAACGAGCGAGTACGAAAGAAGAATCATCTCCTGCAGTGATTACGGAATAGAATTCATCAATCTGAGCATCGGATAATTGAGCACTTAAAGCAGAATTGAATCCATTGGAGAATGTACCTCCATTGTGGACGTTGTCACCCATTGCCAGATTAACAATGAACAACATCAACAGATCTTCTTGACTATCTGCGAGCAGCATGTTACCAGTGGCAGGTATCCCGGACTGGAAGTTATCTGAAACGGAGGGGTGTTGCCCCTGTGCTAAAGCCTGGAAACCATAATCCCACCATGACACGAAAGCAGGTCTTTCACTGAATGAAACATCTGTATCTTGATTGGCTAACCAATCATACGCACGATTCCAATCTTGACCATTGAAACCGGGTCCAAATGTGCCCATGTACCTACAACCTTGACAATACGCATCATAAGCAGTAGTTCCTGTATCTGGATATGAACTACTCAACAAACTCAATGAAGTGAATGGAATTGAAGTTCTAAACAATTCAGGTGCAAGATTATGGATTGCATAATCAACATCTGCTTTCTCTTCACTACCTCTTGGGATTGCAGAATCCAATCCATAAGTCATATGCTGTGATGCAACCAATAAGAATACCAAGAAAATTGCAGGAATCATTGGTTGACTTCTTGATGCCGATGCAACTGAGCGTATTCGCGACTTAGGTGTGCTTGTTCCCTTTCTGCGCCAAGCCCTTACGAATTCAGATGAACCCGCAAATCGCCATAAAATCACCATAGACAATGCGCCACCTATTGCCATTGCTGGAGTTGCATTGAAAATGAATCGACCAGCGCTCCAAGCCATGTATGATGCAATGATGACCCATCCACCAAGGAACATCTCACTCTGATCATTCCTTCTTAGACCAACCCAAATTCCTCTCACAGCATAGCCAACCGCCATCAAAGTCACGACTGGCCCATAAGATGCGAAGAGTGTAGCACGGCTAGGAGCCTGTGCCTCTGCAATAGTGCCAAATATCTTGTTTGCAGAGAAGTAATATCCTCCAGTAAACAAGATATCCCATCCATTGTAAACCTGAAGAACAAACTGCAAGAATGCTAGAATTCCTACAAAGACGGATGCAAGAATAACTGTGGCTCCTAATACCAGAAGCCATGGTTTGTCTCTGTACGAAGTAGCAACCCAGCCAAGACCGATTGTCAATCCTGCAATGTAAAACATTGGTTGAAGACCAGACGGATCGAAGAGAAGATGAAGCTGGTTGTGACCATATACAGGGAACACCATGAGAAGTGTGACCAACATCATATTGCTAGCTGCAGCTGTTAGCATCATGCTATCTCGACGTCGGAACATATTCAATAGAATCTGAACCGCAAACATCAGGAAAACAATACCAGGTCCATACACGAAACCTTTCCATCCAAGTCCTGTTGTTGCAAAGGACAAACCAGCCAATGTGGAAAGTACCATTGTCTGAGGACTAACTTTCCATGACTCTCGAATACCCCTTACTAGGAAAATCGGATTTACTCCAGCTTCTTTCAACAACTTCTTGTCATCCAACGACTGGACGGTTTTAATCCAGAAATAGAATGCGGTTGAAATAAACAAAATCACGAATGCATCGTGATCTGCCAAACCTAGAGTAGAGTGTCCTACGTGACTCGGCATCAACGCAATCAGCCATGCAGCAAGTCCCCCTGCAGTCTTGGAATGAAGTGTGCGAGCTGAACCTGCAACTGGGAGTACAATTAGTGCTCCGAAGATTGCAGGCATTGCTACAACGCTGTACCAAACCGCTTGTTCCAAATCAACCCCAGTAATCGCATTAACTAACATTCCTCCTAATGCAAGGGTCCATGTGAACAATGGAGGTCGAGGATTGACTCCCCCCAATGGATAATATCGATCAGAATCGAGAATAAAGTGACTCTGGTGCATAACAACATAATCGACGGCTCGCTTCATGTACCAAGGGTCAGAACCACCGGTCATATCCCAAAGGCCAGTACCTTGACCATTCATTGCAGGTAGAATGTTCCAAATTACTCGAATAATAAAACCAAATATCAATGCTGAGCCTACAACCAACGGATATCCATTCCTACTAACCCATTCGCTAGCCAGACCTGGTTCTCTACGATAGGATACTGGGCCGAAACGACCACGGTTTCCAGCTGAGACCACCGCGAAATTCGCGAAGAACCATATTGAGAACCACATCATTACTCCACGAGTATCTGTAAACCAGAGGTTGAAGAAATCAGTTAATGCAGTACTGGATTTAATCAATTCATTAATCAAAGTCGTCTCTTGCAAAAATCCAAGAGAAAACATCAGTGTATTTACCACAACTAATCCTGAAATTACTGCCCAACCTTCAGTTCGGAGATAAGCAGCAAACAAGATGAACAATCCAATGCCGACTGCCCACCAATTTCCTAGGTAGACCCCGAGATTGTACAGGTCGGTATCTGGCAGTTGCTTGATTGAGAACAAACTGATTACGTGCAATAGTGCCCATATTCCGAATGCTATTGGAATATCCTTTGAAAGTACATCAGGCAGCCCCTCAAACCATCGACCAGAACCTGGAGAAATGAATCGTGTTCTTCCTCGAAGAACCGTTACTAGAACGATGCTCAAAACCATAGAAAGGAACCAGAAAGACATGAAAACTGTCATGCCAAATGCTCGATTAGCATCAACAAGAGAATAAGTGACATTTGCATTTCCTCCTGCTGTCAAGGAAGCATTTGCCCCTAAAGCAAGAGCAAACATAAATCCTGAAATTGCCCCAAATACAAGGTTCGCTTCTTCATTTTGACCATTTCGCTCAAACAAATGCACTGTTACCATTGTCACTGCGCCAATCATTGAAAGCATTCCTTCGCCCATACCTTGTCCCACAAAAATCGAGACAACACCGGCCAAGACGACTACTGCCGTGGTTCCCGAACCACCAAGAGAGGAAGAGATGGTGGGGCGGGCTGCCAATCCAATAACGCCTGCTACTAGCAGGACAATGGTGGTCAAGCCGATGTCAGTCAAGTTAGCTTGTTCTGCCAAGTCGATCCATCCGACGGATGCTCCCACGAAGGCAATGACTAGCATAGCAATCATGAGAACCGGCGCCAAAAATCCGTAGACTTCGGGGCGCTCAGCCATCGTTTCATTCGCTTCTGTGTCCATGTTTTTTCCTCTCGGTGTTTCAGCCTGTAGGCTGTAGCATCGCGCCCACCTAACTTCTCTTAATAACGGTAGGGGGTACAGTACCGGAAAACAATGGACTGATTTGACTACTTTTTCAATACTCTATGCCCTATATCCATTCTGTAATGAGAGCCTTCTAGCTCCAGCCCTGAAATGAGCGAATATGCAATCTCAGATGCTTCACTTAACGAGGGAGCAATTCCCGTAGCACTACAGACTCTACCACCTGTTGAAACAACTGACTGCTCTACTAATTTAGTACCTGCATGATGAACGAAACCAAATCGTTCCTCTCCTGATTCCTTTCCATCTGAACCCAATAATGGGCGACCTGTTTTGGCTGATGAGGGGTAACCCTCCGAAGCTAAAACAACAGTCAATGCTGAAGATGAACGGAATGAAACATCGATATCAGATAGAGAACCTCTTGCTGCTGCCCCAAGTAATTCATTCAGGTCCGATGAAATCAGGGGTATAGTGACTTGAGTCTCGGGGTCTCCAAATCTTACATTAAACTCAACGACTCGTGGAGTACCATGCTCATCAATCATTAATCCAACATACAAACATCCGCGATAGCATGAAACACCTGCAAGATAGTCGTGCATGGGCACTACAATCTCTTCAATGACTCTAGACAAGACTGTCTCAGTAACAACTGGTGCAGGTGCATAAGCCCCCATTCCTCCTGTGTTAGGTCCAGTATCTCCCTCGCCTACTCTCTTGTGATCTTGGCTTGCTGGAAGACAAATGAAATCTGACTCATCCATTACGACTAGGATACTTGCCTCTTCTCCAGGCATGAATTCCTCTAAGAGTACAAAACCATCTGATTCAATTGCATCAATTAATGCCTCAGATGCAGTAAGACGGTCTTCAGTAACAGTAACTCCTTTTCCGCCTGCCAATACGTCCCTCTTCACAACCCATGGCGGTTGAAATGTATCCAATGATTGCTCAACTTCAGATACATTCGAAACTTTGAGAACATCAGCTGTTGGGACACCTAAGGTCTGCATAACATCCTTCGCATGTTCCTTTGAACCTTCGAGCCTAGCACCAACGGCATCGGGTCCAAAACTGGCGATCCCCTTTGAACGAAGCATGTCGGAAAGACCCGAAACTAGGGGGGCTTCTGGGCCAACCACAACTAGATCTGCTGATATCTCTTCAGCAAGAGAAACGATTGCACCAACATCAGATGCTGAAACTGGATGATTGGTGGCAATTGAAGACGTTCCAGCATTTCCTGGACACACATGAACTTGGCCAACTGAGGGGGATTCGACCATTCCTATGGCAAGCGCATGTTCGCGGCCCCCTCCGCCCACAATTAGGACAACATCGCCATCCATGCAACCACGGATTAGGCGATGCTCAATAATCCATTCCTCGATTCAATGAAATCATTCAATATGGAACTGATTTAAGCCCTACCTTGTATCCAAATACATTCACAGAACGATGTATTATCGGAGTCAAAATGAGCAACCATATCATGGATGGAATGAGTTGAGTTGACCCATACAATTGATTCGGGAACAATACCAATCCAAAAATGAAACAAACAATAGCAAATGGTAGGGTATCGAGCAACGGAGCCTTGGAGGAAATTTCCCCCTCTCGTTTTAGACCACGGCGACGCTTGACAAATGAACCTAGAGAATCTCCCACTAAACTACCAAATCCTAGAACATAACCTATGAAGAATGCCGAACCAAATAACCCAAGAATTCCAAACCATGGATCTGCATCGTGCATTCCCATCAAAGGGTCATACAATGGCTTGGAAGCAAGCCCATTTCCATTCCACAAAAATGTGGCAAGCATGGTTAGTAGTCCACTGAGAATAGGGCCTCCCAAAAGGCCATTCCATGATTTCCCATCTCCAAGTAAACGATTGCCATCCTTCCAATCTCGGCCCCCATCAATCACCCATACTCTCATTCCAGTAATCTTTGGAATTGCTTTGCCAAAAATCATCGCACCCGTGTTAGAAAGATACGCGGGCCCATAAAGCAGAAGCAATGCCACAACTCCCATCGGGTCAAAGACTCCAAACAGACCTT
>JASLJW010000089.1 GCA_030747885.1 Candidatus Thalassarchaeaceae archaeon | reverse complement strand
CAAAGATTATCTGGGTACCAAGTTTCTCAATCAGAAAATGAACTTTCATGGGTCGAAGCGATGTTAGATAGCATAGATTCGTCAGTTGTTGTAGCAGCTTCAGATAATATTCGAGCAGTCCCTGAACTTATTCGCCCTTGGGTAAAAGGGCAATACATTGTACTAGGAACTGATGGTTTCGGTCGTTCAGATACTCGATCTACACTTCGAAGATTTTTCGAAATCGATGCTGAGCACATCATTCTAGCAGCCTTAGCAGGATTAGTGCGCAAAGGAACACTTGATGTTGCTATTTTTAATGCAGCAAAGCAAGAATTTGGAATTGATATTGAGAGAAATGATATTGCATCTCTCTAAGGAATTGGAGGGGACCATTTCTTTCTTCTTCCATGATCTAAAACATGCCAATAAATCGACGTTATTGAGATTGAAGGATCAAGTAATTCCTCCTCATTTACACAACGAGAACTAGATAATACTCTCTTCCAAACCCATGCAGAATGTGTTCTAAGAAGTGGGAGATGTAGGGCTGGACCATTGGTTGGTACTCCATGAGATGTTAACCATTCACGTTCTACAATCCCGTTTTGATTAAATGCAGCAATCATTTTTTCCCATCCATTTATCCTTCCATTTTCATCTCTGCCTGTTTTCCTTTGCAGTAACCTTACAGGATTGATAGAAGAATCAAGCACTATTCCATGATCTTTCAAAATGGGAACCATCCAAGGAGCGATATAACCCCCTGGAGCACGGAACCAAGGTCTGAAAGATTCACCAACAACATTCCTAATTTTATTGATTGATTTTTCCAAAGAAATACTAAATTCATCAGAACGATTGTCCCATGCAGACCAACAAATATGTTTCAACCCATGTATTCCAATTGTTAATCCCTGACGACTAGAAATTAGATTTTGTATTGCTTCAATAAATCTAGGATCATCTAACTGTTCTCCAATAATAAAAATGGTCAATAAATCATCATCTTTTCTAGAAACCCACCATTCTTGAAAAAATGTAAATGACTTGAATAATGTATCACTCATGGGTCTAGAATCAATATCCAAACACCACGGTAAAACGGATGAACGAGTAGGGTGTCCTGAAACAGAAGGGTGATGATGTAAATCATCAGAATCAACTGAGAACCAATGCAAGTTACTCATTTCAGTCACCAGTTAGAATCCAATATGCTTCATATGGTGCTGTTTCTCCCTCTGATTCTTCAATCATCTCTACTCCAAATTCAGATACTATGCCTCCGTGTCGTTCTACTGCAGAACGGATAGTGATTAGACCACCAGTATTCTGAGGATTTGCAGAAAGTTGAACAACATCAACTCCTGACTCTTTGGCTACTGCAATCATAATATCAATGGATTCTGATGCTAACCCTCGACGTCGATGTGAGGGCGCAATCCAATATCCAAGATTCCAATGAATCCCTCTACTCAATCTTCGTCGATCTAATGTTCGAAATCTAACAACATCAAAACCAATTATTCCCAAAATAAGGTCCATTTCTGGTTCAACTAAAACCCAATGATGATAGGAATTTGAATTTGGACCAGAAGTAACATCAACCACAAATTCTGCAATTTGGGTTTTCATTGGTTGATTAGAATCCAACCATGGCATGGCAACTCTAACTGATTTTTCATCAGAAGAAAATGCAGAAAAAAGAGGCATGGCATGATAGGCGGAAAGGGGAGTCAGTTGAATTCCTGATTCCAAGATGTACTCTGACTGGGTGCTATCCACAGTTGCCGAAAGAGGCGCCTCGATTCAACCCAACTGATTCAATGCAGCTTGAACATGAGTATCTTCTAAATTTGAATTTCTTGCCGCTTGTAACATCGATTGTAATTCCTCAGCTCTTCCTAGATTTTTCAATAATGCTCCCACATATAACATCAGACGATAACGATCTGAAAGATGAGGACCAATCTCATCTAATATCTTTGCAGCCTCTTCCTTTCTATCAGATTTTGCCGCTTCCATTGCTTCCTTAATTCTAGATGCTAGGATTCTATCATCCCATGGACCTCCTTGATTCCAAGGCCAAATATTTGTGTCAACTACAGAAATTGGATCAATTGTTGGAACTGGGGTTGTTTTCGTATCACTTGGCAATGATGGCATCATAGGCATTGGTGATGAAGGTTGAGGAGCTGGAGGTGTATTCTCAAAAACTGCTGCGGGGGGAGCGGATACAGGGGATGTAGGATTTTGTTGAGGCAATACAGGAATTGGTTCCGGTTGCTGTTGTGGCATATTTGGCATTGGAGGTAAAGCCGATTCAGGAGAAGGAATCTGTGCAACCCCTGTAGATTCGGTAGATTGGAGAGGGGGAACAATAATTGGTGGTGGAGAAATATCTTGATCTTCTGAAACTAAAATTGGTGCTGAATCGGAAACTGACCAATCATCATTCAATAAATCTGCATCCATTTCTTGTTCTGTTGAGGAAACTGGATCGATTAGTTTGATTTTTGTTGGTTCAGGGATTGATAAATCATCATCATGGCCATCTGGTACGATAAATTTCTCAACAGAAGATGGTGCATCTTCTAATGATAGTTCAAATTCATCTTCTGATACATCATTCTTGATCTCATCATCCGATACTAATTGTCGAGCAAAGCCTGTTGAGTGAGATATTACAACATCATCAGAATCGTCATATTCGGCTACATCTACAGAAAAATCAGACATATCAAATGAATGATTTGTCCAATCTACATCTGCTTCATCTTGGTCATCTTCCTCTATTCCTGAAGTTAACTCATCCAACAAACTCCCAACCACTGCATCATCAGATTTTCGGGATTGTTGATGAACGCTGACAGTGAAATCGTAATAACAGCGGCTACATGATTCAGCATCCAAAGGATTCGGTAGACTGCACAAAGGACATGTGTTCTCATTGGCATCATTTGTCTTCTTACGGAACACCAAATTCACCCCCTAGCAACTTCGTCGTGTAATGTAACTAGCATAAGTCCTCCCTGTCCATGTTGAGGAAAAAAAGAGGTCAAAAGAACAAATATAATTTCGGGAGGGTCTTAAGTCTCGGGCATTAGCATACTAACATGGCGGAGGAGAGAAATCGAATTCGTCGAATCGATACTTCAAATTCCGATGATGAAATTAGAACTGGGATTAGGAAAAGTCAAAATTATCATGCTAACTTTATTGAGGCAATACGTGTTGAATTAGAAGACGAAATGGCTCAAGTTGAAAGTCGATTGAAAACATGGAATAAAAACCGATTATTGGCTCATGGAGTTAGCTTATTTCAACTAAAAGCACGTTCTGCAGGATGGATGTATGGACAACGATTACTTCGTTTAACATTAGAAGGAAAGGGGGCTCTTCCATCACATAGATTCAAACATGGAGACATCGTATTACTCAGTCGTTCAGATCCTTTAGGAAAGGATGTGATTGAGGCAGTTGTAGCAAGTCGTTCCAGAAATTCAATTCGGTTGGCTATGGGTGAATTGCCAAAAGGTCATCGTCAGGGATATTGGAGATTAGATAGGGGGGCTAATCGTATTGCTCATGATAGGATGAGAGATGCTTTGAACTCATTCTTATCAGATGAAAATTCGACTGAATTAAGCACTCTTCTGTTGGGTCAGGTTCGAGATATTCAAGATGCTGGGGAAACATCTCATGGAATCAAGGGAATAAGAAAAAATGTATCATATGATTCAAATCAGTTGAATGAAATTCAAAATAATGCAGTAACAAATGCTATGACACATCGCTTATCATTAATTCAAGGGCCACCAGGGACAGGTAAAACCTTCACTGCTGTACGGATATTACAAGGTTGGGTGAAAAACAGTAGTGCCCCTATCCTTGCAGTAGCAGAATCAAATGTTGCAGTAGACAATATCTTGGAAGGTCTTCTCTCTCTGGGAATTAACGCAGTACGATTAGGACAGCCTTTCAAAGTTAGAGAATCTTTACGAGATTCCACAATTGATGCAAGAATGGAAAATCATCGACTGCGCAAAGATCTTGATGTAATCTTAGACTTAAATGAAGATCTTGCTCGTAGGATTCCTGGCATGAAAGGAAAGGACAAGGGGTTAGCACATCGAGATCTCAAACGAGGTTGGAATGATGCCAGACGAATAGAACAACAAATGAAAGATGATATCTTGGATAAGGCTGATGTCATTTGTGCAACCTGTATTGGTTCAGGACATATTCTTCTAGATGGTAGAAGGTTCCCTAGGGTGCTTATTGATGAAGCTACACAAGCTACAGAACCTGCAACATTGGTACCAATAGTTCGAGGTTGTAGACAATTGGTATTAGTTGGAGACCATAAGCAACTACCGCCAACGGTTATCTCAACACGTGCCGAAGAAATGGGATTGAACAAATCTCTATTTGAACGACTAATCGAATTAGGTGTAAATTCAACAATGTTGTTGGAACAATATCGAATGCACCCCTGTATCGCTGAATTTCCCTCTCGTCAATCATACAATGGATTACTAAAAAATGCGGTTTCAAAAGAAATGAGGCTTGCACCTAATGGAATAATTTGGCCTGACTTTGATAATCCGGTAGCATTCCTACCTGTAGAAGGCGGAGAAGTAGTTTCAGAAGATGGGCATTCACGAGCAAATCCCGCAGAAGCGGGTTGGGTTCTCCAAATGGTAGATTCATTATTGGAAGGTGGAGATATTTCAACAACAGATATTGGAATAATTTCTCCTTATAACGGGCAAGTAAGGGCAATTCATGATCTATTGGAATCTTCGGGAGGGTTGGAGAAAGAAGGGAAATGGAATGGAATAGAAGTTCGTTCAGTTGATGGTTATCAAGGAAGAGAAAAGGAAGTAATTATCCTGTCTGCTGTGCGTTCTAATCCGGATGGAAATGTTGGGTTCTTGGATGATTCAAGAAGACTGAATGTTGCATTAACAAGAGCCAAAAGAGGTTTGATCGTTATTGGTGATCCCAAAACATTACGAAATCAAAGAGATTGGGATTTCTGGCTTACTTGGGTAGAAGAAAAAAACCTCATTGGGTGGCACTTGTTGCAAATGTAAGAGGGATGGTGATGGACGGGCCGATTTCTACACCCAATCAAGGGACTAATCTTGCAAAACACATCGTTTCATTAGAGCATGAACATTGGAAAATTCCTG
>JASLJW010000088.1 GCA_030747885.1 Candidatus Thalassarchaeaceae archaeon | reverse complement strand
ACAACGACTCGGGTCATTGCCCCATCCCCCTCAGTTTGCCGAAGTAGATTGTCTAGCTGAAGCAGATAATAGTGGAACATTCACACTATCTATTGTTGAAAGAGCGTATGATATGACTACCACAGTCTTGTACAGCGAAGGTCAGGTATCTAATAGTGAGGATTGTGGGATATCCAATGTTGCAGTTCAAGCAAATACGCAATACGAACTTTGGGTGGAAGTCCCAGCGGATCAACCGCCAATTAGAACCTTTCAATTCACAGTCAATGTCGATTCATACGACGGAATTCCTGAAAATATGAACAATAAATCACTGTGGATTGGCCCCGAAGTCCCATTGGGCCCCTTTTCTCTCCACCCCACTATTTTCGTTAATTTCTTTGGACTGGGGCTTTTGATTATGGTATTCCCTGCGGCGTTGTATAGTGACGCTCAAGCCAGGAAAATTAAGGCAATTGAAGATAAATTTCCTGATTTCCTTAGAGATTTAGCAGAATATTGGAAGGGAGGATTATCCATGGTGGTTTCCGTACGAACTCTTGCTAGTTCTGAATATGGGGCTTTGAATAATGATATTCAGAAAATGTCCGATCAATTATCATGGGGGATTCCATTTGGTGACGTCATGAAAATGTTTGCTGGTAGAGTAAACACACCACTCGTCCACAGAGCGGTTTCCCTAATTGATGAAGCAAACAAAGCGGGTGGTAAAATTTCAGACATTCTCGTTACTGCTGCAAACGATTCTCGAGAAATAAAATTCCTTGAGGGCGAGCGTGTTCGAGCAATTGCATCGTATATTTCTGTAATTTGGGTTTCATACTTGGTTTTCATGGGAGTTATCGTAGTTCTATCGAAAGTTTTCATCCCAGCAATTGCTAATTCGAACAGTGGTGGAGAATCTGAGAGCATAGGTAACATGCAAATCAATGCTGTAGATCCCCTCTTCTTCCTCGTCGTATTCTTCTACGGTGTTTCCGCTCAAGCAGTTGGAAATGGGGCCATGGCCGGTTTAATGGCTACTGGACGATTAGCAAATGGAATGAAACACTCTGGGTACATGCTTATTCTTGCACTCTTTGCATTCAATTTTGTTGCCTTTTCACCTGATCTCATTGGGGTCCCAATGGCCGAAGGATTAGTCCATTCAATCGGGCGTGTAGCGCCCGGGTGATATGATGGAGAATAAGGCGAAAGGGGAAAATGCCCAAGTTCACATGATTGAGATGATTACGCTTTTTTGGCTTTTTTTTCTTAGTGCTGCCTTTGTAATCCAATTACAAGTCCCAGATACCAATCCAATTGCTTCTGATGCCGCCTTACTTCTAGCCGCTGAAGATGCTCATTCCCTTGCATCAGCTGAAACAGACTCCAATGGTACCCACATTTTGAGTAGCCATTTAGCCGCTGAAGAACGAGATGAAGCATGTACTATTCTAATCGATAGTCTTCCAGATACTGTGACGGGAAATTGTTGGCTAGCAGTGAATGCTGAACCTATGGAAAGATCTGGTGAGGGGGAAATTCCACCTGGACAGAGTCTTACAGTAATGCATTTACATTCTATCGAGGGCCAAATATGGACGGTTGGTTTACAAGTTTGGCACATAGGAAGTGGTGCCTGATGATTAACAAAAATCATGATGATGAAGCCCAGATGTTGTTGGCTACTGGAGTTGTCCTCCTCCTAGCTTTGTTGTCTATGGCAATTTATGGAGTCAAAGTGGTGGGAATGGGAGAACCCTACGATTCTTCTGACGATGCTGTTCTTCAAACTGCTTCAGAAATCAATGACGCATGGGAAATTACAATTCAATCTAGAATAACTGAATTAGAAGGACTTGGTTCTGATGCAGAAATATGTTTGAATGCTGCAGAAAGTGTACAGATGGACCTAATGAGACATGGGGAACATAGGGGAGTTGAAGTAATTCTTGTAGATCTGAATGTTTCAATTCAGGGAGACGAATGTTCTGTTTCTGCTGAAGCAGGAATTGCTGATAGAAATAGTAGAATGCTTGTAGTTCTAGATGCAACGGTGAATTTACCTTAGTGATTATTCTATATTCTGACGAATTCGTAATAATGGTTCATCATGTAATAATGGATCAATGCGTACCCAATCCGCAACTCTTCCTCTTTCCATTATTGCCCGTTGAATTACCCGAATCCTATCAAATGCTAACATGTAACGTTCAGAACCTCGATAGGTCCCAGCCTCTCGTTTCATAATGAACTCTCGATGCTGGTTCTCTGCATCTGCAGTTGCCACGATTCCAATTGCTCGTCCTCCTGCTTCCCGCCAATCGCGTAACCAAGATGATTTAGGAATGATATGTACTCCTTCAATTACCAAATCAACTCCTTGTGCCCTTGCTCTATCTATCACTGAATCAATCCCTTTCTCCACAGCTTCTGCAGAATCTAACCAATCATTAACTGGGTCACCAGTTTCACCCATTGAATAAGAAGAACGATGTAATGCTGGAGATTGATTCAAATTTGTACTGCACCTCATTACTTCACGAATAGTATCTGTAGAGACACAACGACTGAAATCAAGTTCATGGGCAATCATATGTGCCAGAGTAGATTTTCCAGTACCCGTGGCTCCTGCAATAATGGCCAAGCGAGGTGATCTTTGAACTGAAGGTTCCTCAGTCATGATTTCACTCCATTTCCTAGACTCATCTTATCTTCGGTTCCTAAGGGATTAAATCAAGTGGTTTACAATATCATCAACAGATTGAATCCTGCCACAATATGCACAACGAAGTTCTAAAGGATCTTTGGAATGAACCATTATTCTATGTGGCAATGGTTCTCTTGGATTTGTTGTGATACAATTTGAAAAAGAGCATCTCGCAATGCCTCTTAATTCAGAACCGAGTTCAACAGTTCTCTTTTCGACAACTCGATAATCACGGATAATCGATACAGAAGCACTCGGAGCAATAATTGCCAATCGATCTAATTCTTCTTGAGTCAATTCTCGATCTTCCACTTTAATTACATCTTTTCGTTCTAATTTCTTGCTTGGAACATTCATGACCAATGAAATTGGGGTGCTTCGACTATCTAGCAAGCCAAGCATCCCTAGAACTTTCAATGCTGAACCAGATGGAACATGATCAATAGCAGTTCCATTTTGAATTGCAGTAACTCTACGCATCACATCTTCACTCATTAATTCACCACCTCTGGAATTTCAACACCAAGTAAACGACATAGAAGAGACATTCTAGCTACCACACCATAGAATGCCTGCTCGAAGTACATTGCATGAGGAGTTGAATCGACATCTGCTGAAATTTCGTTTACTCGCGGAAGTGGATGCATTACAATCATGTTCTTCTTAGCAGAACCAAGGTCTGATCTAGAGAGTTTGAAAATACCTGCAACCTTCTGATATTCGTCTTCATCTGGAAACCTCTCTTTCTGAATTCTAGTCATGTAAATCACATCGAGTTTTTCAATTTCTCCATGTAGATCTTCTGTTTCTGAGATTGATACCCCCGAAGAACAAAGGTCAGAAACAATCTCTTCAGGCATTCTCAAAGAAGATGGAGATATGAAAGTCAAGGTGCAACCAAATCGTGCCAATGCTTGTGATAAACTGTGAACTGTGCGCCCATAACGAAGGTCACCGACTAAAGCGACATTCAGGCCTTCTAGAGTTCCGTGTGAGGAACGAATTGTGAATAAATCAAGAAGTGTTTGTGTTGGATGATGGCCAGCACCATCACCCGCATTGATTACTGGGATAGAAACAGCATCTGCAGAATAACGAGCTGCACCTTGTCGAGGATGGCGAATAACTGCGATATCTGCATAACCATCCATCATTTGCATGGTATCAAACAATGTTTCTCCCTTAACCACAGAAGAATTGGCAACGTCACCCAAATTCAGAACAGACCCACCAAGCCTCTTCATTGCAGCCTCAAAAGACATTCTAGTTCTAGTGGAAGGCTCAAAGAAAAGATTCGCTAATACCTTGCCAGCAAGTATTGGGGCATGCGTTTCTCCACGCGCAATTGGAAGCATTCTTTCAGCATCATCGAGTATCGAGATTATCTCTTCATTCGTTAGGTCATCCACAGTGATTAGGCCACTCATGCTCGTCCCCTCCCCACAGGGGGGAGGACTTCGACCATATTCCTTCCCGTTCAATTGAGTTCTTTGTTGACGGCACTCCGTCGGCTTGATGTGAGGGGACCAGTTCCCATAACCATGCTGATTAGTAGAACGCCGGTCCGCGCCTCCTTCTGTGGAGGAGGTACTGACCTTGCAGCATTCTATGAAAACCATCCAGATGGCGGCGCAGTAACCTCTCTCGGTATGGCTCGTTATCTCTATGTGACTGTAAATCCTAGGTTCGATGATTCGATAAGAATCTCATACTCCTCAATGGAGATTGTTAATGATGTAAATCAAGTTCAACACGAACTTGTTCGAGAAGCGATGAAATCAACAGGAGTAACTTCTGGGATTGAAATTACTACGATAGCAGATATCCCGTCAAGAGGTACAGGATTGGGTTCTTCTTCTGCAGTAACTGTGGGTCTCCTAAATGCATTATCATCCTTAGCAGGCCAACAAATGAGCCCTGAGGAATTGGCAGAAGAAGCATGTAGGATTGAAATCGATGTCCTTGGACAACCAATAGGAAAACAAGACCAATATGCAGTATCAATAGGTGGAGTCAACACCATCGGTTTCCTTCCTGATGGTTCAGTAAGTATTGATCCGCTCACCCTTTCTGATCAAACCAAAAAACGAATTGAAAACGAGTTTTCTCTAGTATATACGGGATTAACTCGTCCAGCCAGTTCAGTTCTTTCTAAACAAAAGGAAATGACCTCAAGTCGAATTCAAGAATTATCTACTCTGAGACTTCAAGCATTTCAAGTTAGATCTGCTTTGGAAAGGGGCGCCCTTGAAGAAGTAGGCAAGCTATTGGAAGAATCTTGGCAAATCAAAAGGACATTAGTTGATGGAATTACAGGGGAGCGCCTCGATCAGTTGCATGATCAATTGATTGAATCAGGGGCAACTGGCGCTAAACTTCTTGGAGCAGGTGGAGGTGGATTTTTCTTAGTTCATGGCGATGAAAATATGAGACAGCGCCTCAATGAAACACTAAATCAAGAAAATAGAGTTCTTCCTTTATTGATCGATGAACAAGGTTCTACAATCATTCATGATGATGGAAAACGATGGGGGTGAACCCATTCGTCGTAGTGCATTGTTCATTATTGCAATTTTGCTGTTAATGTCGATCCCTATTGGACAAGCGGATGAAGGCGATTCTTTGGTTCTCCAAATAAATTTCCAACTTAATGACGTGCCTCTTGAATTGCAAAATGCTGAGATCCGTCTTGTAGATGCATGGTCTGACCAAATTACTCACCAAGAGGTAGTCAATGGAACAACTGTTCAGATTAGTCTTGGAAATTCAGAAGCGTTTCGAGTGGAGATTAGAATACTAAATGGCTCTGTAGGAGATATTTCAACTAGCAATTTTCAACGAATACCTGTTATTCAACCTAATCCTTCGGGAACCACAGTAGTCGAGGCTAAATTTGTCGGAAATGTGCCTCAATCATTTGATGTATCCAATTCTTCGATTCGATTTCTTGGTAATCAAACAATAGAATGGAGTCCATGGAGTCAAACGATTTTGCTGCCTAATGAATCATCTGGATGGATTGAGAGTCAGGATCAAATGGGTAATTGGAATCTTTCTTTCTGGAATGGGAGTTCTCTAGAAGGAGCCACTTCTCTAGGCAGTTTACGCATTATGGCTCAAGACCATGGTTGGAATGGTACCATATTAGTTCGTCATTCACCTAGCGGATGGGAAAATTGGGTTTCTATCGATGGGGCCTTAGACCAAAGTTTGCCACGAATAGAAAATGGAGAATGGCACATGTGGAGATTAATTGAAGGAGTTCCAGAAGCCCAATCTTATTCATTTGATGATGGCCTTTTTGAATCTCTAGATTCATGGTTTTCTACTACTCCAATCCCAATTTCTCTTCCACTTTCAATGATGTCTCTAGATTTCGATGAGGACGATATTGAGGAAAATGTTGCAATTTATGCAGATTGGACTGCATCCATTCGTCTTCCATCCTATATTGGGCATCCGATGTTTCCGTTTTCTCATCTAGGAATAACTTACCAGATAGATAGATTTCTTGGGAATTGGGACGGAGTTGTTGATTCGCAAGAATCAATATTATTTTCTGAACATCTTCATTCTCTAGGGTGGGTAAATGCCGAAGAAACAGGTTGTTGTTCTCTAAATGGAGAATCAATGATGGCTACAAACACAATCTATCCCACTGGAGCACATTTGGACCCAGCAATTGGGAATGTTTTCCAAGATGAAATGACTTGGGGGTGGGATGAAACAGGTAGACTTCTAGGGAATTCTGTTGGAACAGATATGCAAATCTTGAAAGTTCCATTTAGAGCAAATCTTAGAGATTCAGCAAATATTTCAATCGATCTTCCTCATGAATGGGAATTAAGATATTCACCACAGGAAGAGATACTGAGTGCTACAGAAGAATCAATTCAAATTAATCGAAGTCAACTAATTGTAACTGGCCAGATTACATTGAATATTGCGAAAAATGAACCACCGACTATCACTGTAGAAGGAACGGGTGCCACTGAAAACTATGCCATTCTTGGGGGCTTGATTGAACTCTCTATGACTTGCCAGGACAATGGTCCAGATTTTGCTGAAATGCGTTGGAGAGTAACAGATACAAATGGATTGACAATTCAAGAAGGCCCTCATCTCAATTTTTCAACAGATTCTTCATCCCATGTAGAAGGTGATGAGATTCGAATATTAGCAGAATGCATAGATTCTCACGGTA
The DNA here is from genome assembly GCA_030747885.1 of Candidatus Thalassarchaeaceae archaeon. Taxonomy (GTDB): domain Archaea; phylum Thermoplasmatota; class Poseidoniia; order Poseidoniales; family Thalassarchaeaceae; genus MGIIb-N2. The sequence goes on along the minus strand of JASLJW010000088.1, from coordinate 6,990 downwards.
CTATAGGAAGTATCGACAGATACCTAATCCTCGATGGGAGTGCCCCTCAATGGAGTTCCGTATTACTAGAAGATCAACCAAGTTATTGGGCTCAAATAAACCACTCAATGACTCCAAATAATCTCGAAGTTAATGCGACCAGCACACTTATTTTTGATTTTAATGCAGTTGATGATAATGGTGAAAATGTATCCATCATTCTCACATCAAATAGGAGCGAAGGATGGATTAGAAGTTCAGACAATAGGTTGTATTTTGCAGAATTCTGGCCACAAGGAGATACAATTAATGGAATGCATATGAGCAATGAAGAAAGGCATCTAGAACGAAACCCCGCCCTCAGATGGTTGCAAGTTTCAATTTCAGATTCTGTTGGAAATTCTGTAGAAAGAAATTGGTCCATAACCAGTTTAGATCTTGGCTCTCCAGTTCCTAGGCCCGCTTTGTATGTTGATAATGCGCTATTTGGACTGGATAATGTTGGCACTTCATCCTCTTTAATCGAAATCGATTTGGATGCATCTTTTGATGACCTAAATTCCATTGAAGATGTATTGTGGACTTCTGAATTGAATGGTCAGATTCTATTTGAAAATGAAAGTTGGGAGAGCGCCTCCCGTTTTACTCTCTCACCATTAGCTCCTGGTAGACATGATTTAATCGTCTCTGGAATAGATTTAGCCGGAAACATAGGACATCATAGTATGACGATTGAAATCCATCCCGATTTGAATCCCTCCTTATCTATTACAGATGTAATGATTCCTTCAGGAATACAATCAGGACGTTCTGGAGAAATTACTGCTGTAATCGCGAATTCAGGTTCTGAATCTACAAATGCAAATGTTTGCATTCAAAATCAATGTATTGCCATAGATGCAATTGGGGCAACATTGGATGGACCTGGAATGACTTCTGCTTCATTATCATTTGATTCTCTTCCAGCCGGTTCAAGCCCAGTATCAGTACAGTGGAATGTAGGTGATGAGACATACTCTTTCGAATCCACCACGCCAACAATTGAGCCAGCATGGAGGGAATCAGCTCGTTTTCTAATTAAGGTAATTCTCATTGCGTATTGTGCTGGAATACTGTTCGACCGTCGATTTGGAAGCCCATGAGTCCGCACGCTTCATGACGGTTGAGCCCTCGTTGAGAAGTATGCAGGCGACCGAGACCAGTCAAGATCCTGTGGAGAAGGCCTTGTCTCGATGGCGTTTAAACTCAGATAGATTCGGTCTAGTAGTAATGTTTAGTGCAATTCTTTTGGGTGCATATTCAGCATTCCCTGGAATACAAAATGGAATTGATGCTTCAACCATAGTTCCTCTGATTATTCTTGCAGGTGCAGCATTATTGGTATCCGATGTTATTCAAAATGGCCCTGAGGAACGTACTCGTCTAGCCACGATATCAGGAATAATTGGCCCTTTACTAATCATCGCTGGTCTTCAAGCAATATCGGTTCAAGGAGAAACCCATCAATTAGTTGGAGGAATAGGATGGGTTGTAGCAGGTGCGATTTTATTTTCTTGCCATTCATTCATTCTTCAAAATGAGAATAATATTGGAGTCATTCGATATAGGGCCTTGAATAGATTGATTGGAATGGCGATTGCTGCTGCTTGGATATTATCGAACATTACTGAAGATCAACTAATTTATTTCCTTCTTCCAGTATTATTTGTTTCAATCATTTTCTCTTTAGATTTGAGATTGGGTAAAGAAGATAGACAGTCTCGAAAGATGTTTTCAAACAAGTATGATTCCCTAATGTTACGAGTACTAGAAGTAAGAGCAACCGGAGCCATCATTGATCAGTCTGCATCTTTACTCAAAAGAGCAAATGAAGTTGGATGGACAGATTATGATGAAGGAATGAGGTTATTGGCTGCGGCTGAAGATGATATTGACCGAATTCTTTCATTATCAAGAGATATTTCAGACATAGAAGAAGATGCTGAAGAAATCGTAGTAGTTTCAGAAGGTATAGCACCAATGGCAGAACGGCCTAGAAAAGCGATGATTCAAGGAAAAAGAGAAGCAGAATTAGGGAGTCTTCGAGAGGCTGAGAAACTATTCCGAATGGCGAAAGTTAGAGCGTTGGATATCATCAACCATTGGGAAGATGCTGAAAAGGCAATCCAGGAAGCTAGAGATGCCATTTCAGGTTTATCAGGTTCAGATTTTGATAGAATGCAGGCATTGATGGAGGCTGCTGAAGATGCAATGGATGCAGAAAGCCCAGGTGATGCATTAAACATCGCTCAAGCAATTCCAGGACATGTTTCTAATCTTGGAGAAGCAATGGAGGCTGCGAAAAACAAAGTCGAAGAAGCTACAGAGGTTTTGTCTCGTACCGATGGATTAGATACTGGAATTTGGGATGACATGCTTGCAAATGCCATTAGTGCATTAGAAGAAGGAGATGGGTCGATGGCAAGGGGATTAGCAGATTCTATTATTCGAGAAATTACTGCTACTGAAGAGGCAAAATCCTCGATGCAAAGGGCACTTCGTCAAAGGAAAACATTGAGAAAACGATGGGAAGGACATCAGAAGAGCGATGAATGGGAAGAAAGATTACAAAATATCCTAGTCAATACTAAAGAAGGAAAATGGAGGCTTGCTCTTGAGAAAATGGAAGCATTAACATCCGATCTAGATGCTATGTCTGCAGCAGAAGGAGAAGCTAAGGAATTGTTGGATTTCATCAATGAAGAATGGAAAAACCTTCGTAATCGTCTCGAATCTTCGGGAATTGGCCCTGGAGACAAAGATAGACTATCTTGTGAAGCTTCAATTTCGAAAGCGAAGGCGGATTTAGATTCTGGAGATGTCGAATCTTGTCTAGGATCATTAGGTGAATCCGATGCCCTAATGGAACGACTGAGAAGAAGAGTCTAATCAAAGTTTGAAATCTGCTACAACTGGAGCATGATCTGAAACCTGTAATCCTCCTGCACGAACAATCTTAGCATTCTGAAATGATTCTCGAGCAGCATCGTTTCCTAGAATGTAATCGATTCGCCATCCTTTGTCTTGCTCTCGTGCTCTACCTCGGTTGGACCACCAAGAGTAAGGCCCTTGCACCCCCCCCCAATCTTGTCGACATAAATCATGCCACCCTGTCCCTAAAAGTCGATCAAACCATTCACGTTCTTGAGGGAGGAAACCAGAAGTCATTTGATTAGAACGTGCATTCCAAATGTCAATTTCCTGATGAGCGATATTCAAATCACCTACAACTATCACCGGTGTATCAGTGGAAAGATTTGGAGAAAGCCAATCTAGCCAATCTTCCATCCAACGTTCCTTGAACACTTGCCGTTCATTTTTTGCTGAACCACTTGGGAGATATGTATTGATGCAACGAATCCCTGAATGTTCGGTGGTCAGGATCCGTCCTTCTAGATCCATTGGGTCATCCCCTCTACCCATTCCGGTTCCAATTACATTCATTCCAATCTTTGACCATGTTGAAACTCCCGAATAACCCTTCTTTTCAGCAGGGTGCCAAGCCAAATCAAACCCTTCTGGGGAATTCCAATCTTTGGGAAGTTGTTCTGGAAAGGCCCGTACTTCCTGAAACATCCAGATGTCTGCATCTAAGAGATCAATGAAATCGTCCAATCCCTTTCGAATAGCTGCGCGAATCCCATTGAGATTCCAAGAAACAATTCGCATGGCCCTCAGGCCTCTAGATCTTCAGACCAATTTCCGAATCTTGCTAGGTGGGCCATTTTACATCTATGTGCAAAGACAGAATGTGGTTTGGACAGGTCATCTTGATTTTCAGCCCATGTTTTCAGAGTAGATGCTTGTAGTGCCCGTCCATAGGAATATGACAATTCGAATGGATGCGGCCCCATATTGTTCATTGCATTGAGATGCGCTGTTGCTTCTACCTCTGATTGCCCTCCAGAAAGGAAGACAATACCAGGGATGTCTTTAGGAACATGATTGTGGAGAAGATCTATGGTCATTTGAGCACAAGTTTCCACATCACTTCTTTGCGAATGGCCCTTTCCTGGAAGAACCATGTTGGGTTTCAATAAAGCACCTGGAAGATAGACTCCTTGTGTTTTACATGCATCCCAAGTTGCATCAAGAACCAATGCTGTAACTTCAAAACAACGCTGAGCAGAATGTTCCCCTTCCATCAAAACTTCAGGCTCTATTATCGGTACCAATCCTTGCTCTTGACAAATTGCAGCGTAGCGTGCGAGAGCGTGCGCATTTGTTGAGATGCAAGCATCGGATGGTAAATCTCCACCTATTCGAATTACTGCCCTCCATTTTGCAAATCTTGCTCCCATGCTGAAGTATTCAGCACATCTTTCTCTCAAGCCATCTAGCCCTTCTGTGACTGTCTCATTTTCATGTCCTGCTAACTGCTTTGCACCAGTATCTACCTTAATTCCAGGCAATACATTTCGAGCAGTTAGATAATCTGGAATTTGAGTTCCATCTACAGCTTGTTGACGAATAGTTTCGTCATAAAGAATTACTCCGCTGATTGCTTCAGACATTGTAGGCATGGCAAAGAGGTTCGCTCGGTATGCATTTCGAGATTCTGGAGATGATGAGACGCCCACGGCTTCGAGGCGTTTAGACATCGTACCATTGCTTTCATCTGCAGCCAATATCCCCCTACCAGGTCCCACAAGGAAATTGGCAGTTTCTTCCAACAAGTCAGTATCCATGTTCAATGCATCGTGAATGGGTCCTTGAAGGGTTCGACCAATTTTTAATCACATGGATACTCGCGATTTGTAAAATTCCTCTCTCCGTTCTGTACGTCGATTATCTCACTATGTACTACTGCATTTTTCCCACGAAATTTAACTCCTGGAAGATATCCAGAACATACGCCACTGGCCACAAAGATAGAATCATCAGACATGCACAAATCATCTCTTTGCCATATTCGTTCAATATCTCCATCAATCATTTCTTCCGCGCGTTCTCGATGTCCATCGTTTCGAAATACAAGTTGCCCCTCAAAGTGAGCTCCAAGTCCACGAAGAGCAGTGGCAGTAATCACTCCCTCTGGCGCTGCACCAACTCCCATTAGTAGATCAACGTCAGAATTTGGGTCAGCAGCATCTAGAGCAGCAGAAACATCACCATCTCCGATTAATCGAATCCTCACATCTAATTCCCTGAGTTTTTTGATTAGTTCTTCATGGCGAGGGCGATCCATTACAACAGTTAGAATTTCACGAATCGGTTTATCCAAAGCAGATGCGGCTTCCTCAATATTGTAGGCCACATCAGCCTCAAGAGAAATTTTCCCCAAGAGTTCTGCAGAACCTGCAATCTTATCCATATAACAATCAGGAGCATGAAGCAATGTTCCTCGGGGCGCTGCGGCTAGAACTGCAATAGCATTGGGTGAATCCGTTGCACAATGATTCGTGCATTCCAAAGGATCGACTGCTATGTCGATACTAAGCGCCTCAGGATCTCCTTGACGGCTTCCAAGTGGTTCACCAATCCATAACATCGGGGCGTCGTCTCTTTCTCCTTCACCAATCGCTACTCTTCCATCAAAAGGTACAGAATCAAACACTGTCCGCATCGCCTCTACTGCGGCTCCATCTGCTAGTTTTCGTTCGCCTCTACCTCTCCATTTTGCCGCTGCGATTGCTGCCGCTTCTGTCGCTTGGAGAAAGGACTCAGCAAGATCGGCAGTGCGTCCCATAGAAGATACGAGATGAAGCCAGTGTCTAAACCTGACCATTCCCCTTTTGTTTCTGAATCACGCGAATACCATGGATCTCAGTGTTAGGATATTGCCCAGTATCATCCTTCTCAATTGATTTTACCATGTCTAGGGCGCAAAGAAGACCTGTAGAAACTGCACATAACGCTTCCATCTCTACTCCGGTTTTCCAATGTGCTGAAACAGTAACTTTGCAAATCAAATCATCTCCATCCCAATCCCATTCAACAGTGCAAGATTCTAATGGAATTGGGTGACAATGAGGTATTGAACGAGGGGTTTCTTTTGCAGCTTGTATTGCTGCAACTGTACTTGCTTCGAGAACATCTCCCTTTTGGACTAACCCATTCTGAATGGCATTCTTTGATTCAGAACTTATTCTCAAACGTCCAGTAGCAACTGCAATTCGCTCGACAATTGGTTTGTGTCCTATGGAAATGATGGCCTCTTTTCTTTGATTCAACCCAATCCCTCCTTCCAGTGAGTCCCGTCCTCTCGAACCTCCTTCTTCCATAGAGGTGCTTGAGTCTTGAGGGAATCGATTAACCATGAACATGCCTCAAACGCTTCTTTTCTATGCTTTGATGAAACATGAATTGCTACAATAGGTTCCTCGGGTTTTACTTCCCCGATTCTGTGTGAAATTGCGACATATTCAACCCCAAACTTTTCGATGGATTCTTTTGCCAATTTATCCAAAACTATTGGCAATCGTTCTTCCCAAGCATCAAATTCCAATGAATGAACTTTGATGCCCTCCTCATCACCTCTAGTTAATCCCGTAAATGAAACCACAGCGCCAGACCCTGAAACTCCAAGTTTTTCTCGGAGAAGGTTTGGATCAAGTGATTCAGCCTCGACCTCGATGATTACCCTGTCCTCCATCGACACTCCATACGTTGGACGGGTCATGAGCGCTTCGGAGGATTCATGTCATCTATCACAAGTGGATATCTGAGGGCGAGTATGACTGGCGAGGAAGTTATTCGCATTCTTGGAGGCGGATTATCTGGTCTTGCAGCAGCTACTATTCTAGCAAAAGCTGGGAAAAAGGTAGAAGTCCATGAAATTCGTGAGGACTCAGGAGCACGATTTGATGGCGATTTCCAAGGTTTAGAAAATTGGACTTCCCCTAGAGATTTCTTCGATGAGATGGTTGATTGGGGTTTGGATCCAAAGAGTTTCAAATCCACCGATTTTCATGAAATGGCTTTAATTCATCCAGATGACGAAGTTACAACTCCCAAAAGTGACAGGATTGC
>JASLJW010000087.1 GCA_030747885.1 Candidatus Thalassarchaeaceae archaeon | reverse complement strand
GTGAATGTAGACAATCATCCAGCAGTTGCAGGACGATTTGGTGTAAGAGGAATTCCTAACTTGATTCTCTTCCACAACGGAGAACCTGTAGACAACCAAACAGGAGCTCTGCCAAAAGCTGGAATGGATGATTGGTTAAATCGCAATATGGGATGAAATTATTTCCCAATTATATCGGATGCTTCTTTCATTGCTCCAAGATCTCTTCGAAGACGTTCTCTCATAGCATCATGAAGCCACATTCCGTTCTCTAATTCTACAATCAATCCTGATTCAATCAGTGCTAATGGGGGAGATGAATCGACTCCAGCGGCTTCACCTAATTCATCCCACGGAATTGGTCTGTCTACACTTGCCAATATATTCAGAATTGTGCGTTCTTTTTCGGGCAACACATCCAAAATTTCCTGATCCAAGAATCTAAGCCAATCTTCGTGAACGACTTGCCCATATATCTCTAATAATTCCAATGCCAATGGATGTCCTCCCGTCAATTGATGAATCGAATCTGCATCTGCATCTTTGGGGGCATCAATACGGTCTAACCAATCTCTAACGACTTCTAGACTAAGTCCTGAAACAGGAAGTTCCTGCATTCTTCCCCTTGTAAGAACATCTCTTCGATCGTAAAATGACATTGTGGTTCGTGAAACAAATAGTAGCCTAAGAGGGGTAACTTCAGCCACTTGTAAAAGAGCTCCAAACAAATGTTGTCCTGATTCTGCTAAATGATGAGCATCATCGATGACCAATAAAATGTAAGGAGGGATATCAGAAGTCCCTTCATGATCTGTGAAAATTCTCTCTCTAAGGGCCATTGGATCAGTAAGATATTCAATTAATCTTCGACGAAATAAATCAATGTCAAATGTAGCACCAGGAGATTTTGGAAGAGTGTCAAGTAAATCATGGGGATCCCAACGGCCTTCTTTTCTAGATTCAACGCCTAAACGATGAAGTAAACTAATGGATAAACCAAGTGGGGAATCCCATGGATGACATGGATAAAACATCAAGCGAAGACTCGGCATTCTATCCAAGAGAGATTGGGTCCAATGAGAAATTAAAGTGGTCTTTCCAGTACCTGCAATACCATGCACCAACATTCCTGCTGCTCTTCCCTCAAACCAATCATCAAGAGATTTCAATTCTGCTTCTCTACCGTGTATTTTCCGAATACTTGGCGGACGGACATGATAGGTAGAATGGGCACCCTTCAGGAGAGTTATCGGAGTCGGATTATTTGTAGAACGGCGAACTGATCCAAATCTAATATCACCATAATGCAGGACTCCTTCATGTTGAGCATGCATCAAAACTTGAAGAAGGGTCATTTGAGCATCAATGCGTTCAGCTGCTTCATCTGCTCTGACAGTTAACATGGTTCCTTCTTGATTACGAATAGACACACGAATTGAAGACATGCGTGCTATTCTCTGCATAGCAACTGAACGCCCATCTTCTGTAAGTTGCCATGTTCTCTGTCTTCGAGAATCACCATGGACATTCCGAGTCAATACATTGACCAATTCACGACGGTCAAGATTTCTCATTGCCCTACTAACATTTGGTGGATGTAACGCACAGGCCTCTGCGATACCATTTCGTGTGACTGATACGTTAACAGTGTGGCGATCTGACTGATCATCGTGCTCCATCAAATGAAGTAAAATTCGGTCTTCAACCGCAACATTGACCCTGTCCGGCTCGACCTCCATAGATATCTAGTGTAAGGGCAATTGAATTGAAAGGTTCGGAAATACGGGTCTTTTTAGCATAAACAAATGATGCAAAGCAACCATAACGGTTTATTCTTGGAAACCCACCCGGATACATGATTCGGTTGCGAGAACAGTCCATTGCTCTCTTCGCATCGATGTTAATGTTCTCAGTTCTCTTCGTTCCAATGATCTCTGCATCTGGGCAAACCGATGTTGATGGCGATGGCGTAGTAGATGGATTAGATGATTGTCCAAATGCTTGGGGAAATAGTACAACGGATCGCCAAGGATGTCCAGATAATGACGGTGATGGAACAAGCGACCTAAACGACCCAATTGTCATGTCTACTGGAGGATATCTCCAAGATGCCTACGTTTCCTCTAATGATGATTTGGTGGCCGTACTTTTTATGCCTGGAAATGGAACATACTATCTCCGTGCTTTGAACGATGAAGGTTGGAATGGAGGAGATAGTAGTATAGTTCGAGTCATGGATACTGCTACTCGTAACACGGTGAGAACTATCACAATTAACGGTGATTTGACTGCAGATATTGCTTGGTCACCAGATGGAGAAAGATTTGCAATTCATACCGATGATGAAGAAATCAGAATCTACAATACATACAGCGGAATTTTAGATTTAACCATTGATACAGATGGGGAAGTGGCTGGTGAAATAGAATTCTCACCAGATGGTAATGTCATCATAGCCGTAGGATATCAAAGTGGAAACAGTGGTAATGGACAAGTGCAAATATTCAACTCAACTACTGGCACAGAAATTGCAGACTTTAGTCCTGGATCATCAGACTACCTTTACTCAGTAGATTTCAGCCCAGATGGCGAATTTTTCGTGATTGGTGGCAATGATAATTTCTACATTTATTATGCTAGCAATCATACATTATTCAGAACTGTAACTCCTAATTTTAGTACCTTGAATGCGGTTGCATGGTCCCCAGATGGGAATATGATTGCAATCTGTGAAGCATGGGGTGGAAGTAATGCTCGAGCCAGAGTATACCATGCTCTAAATGGCTCTCAAATTTTCTCGTATACTACATCTACATCATGTAATGATGCAGCTTGGTCCCCAGACTCTTCACAAATAGCATTCTCCCACACTTACTACCGATCTGATGGAGCATCAATTCGAATCTTTGACTCAAGAACTGGGACGCTCGTTGATACATTGAGTGGTCCTCGTCCAGGTAGTTGTACTAGTAGTGGGAATGGAAACAATTGCGGAACTATCTATGGTGTTGATTGGCATCCTGATGGAGACTACATTATTTCAGCACATGGAAGAAATGATGAGGGTATATACCACTGGATTGTGGATCCAGACATCGACGGAGATGGTGTTCTAAATCCAGATGATGCATTTCCAGAAGATGGGACCCAGTGGGATGATACTGATGGAGATGGATATGGAGATAATCAAGCTGGGAATGAGCCAGACGGATGCATCAACACCCCTGGAACATCAACTCAAGATTTGTTCGGATGTGTCGATACAGATTCAGATGGTTGGTCAGATGCAGGGGATGATTATCCAACTGATTTCTATCAATGGGTAGATGCTGACGGGGACAGTTATCCCGATAATACCGCAGACACTCGTTCTCCTTCACCGTATGGTGCCGTAGACTATCTACCACAGAATCCAACTCAATGGGATGACTCAGATGGAGATGGATATGGGGATAATTACAATGATCCAAATCATGGCTCTGCTTACAATTCTAGACCTACATCTTGGCCTGGACAATTGATTACCACCATGACTCCAATACAGATTGCGGATGTAGATATCTTCCCACTTGATCCTGAACATTGGTCTGATGATGATGGTGATTGGGTTGGAGATCAGCCCTTTTCTACTAATTCTGATGGTTGTTTAGGGGTTCCAGGTAACTCAATCTGGGATCGATTAGGTTGCCCAGATAGTGATGGCGATGGATGGTCGGATGCAACTGTTGATTTCCCTGCTTCTCCTGATGGAATTGCGGATGCATTTCCAAATGAACCAAGTCAATGGGTGGATGCCGATGGCGATGGTTATGGAGATAATTCCACGGGTTTCCAACCAGATAAATGTGGACAATATGGGACCAGCTTGTGGTCTTCAGTTTACAACTCAACTTCTGGACAAATGGAAGATGTAGAACATTTTGGTTGCCCAGATAGAGATGGCGATGGATATGCTGATTCATTCGATGCTTTCCCTGATGACCCTACTCAATGGGCAGACAGAGATGGAGATGGTTGTGGGGAAAACATGACTGGAAACAATCCTGACTTATTCATCGATGATGGTGTGCAATGTGTAGATTCGGATGGAGACGGGTATGGAGATGTGCCTAGTGGGGATAATGGGGATTGGTATCCTACAGACCCCACCCAATGGAAAGATACAGACTCTGATGGTTATGGGGATAATCCAGATGGGACTGAACCAGATATCTGCCCTCTTGAATATGGAACATTGAGTGACCCTAGCGTTAGAGGATGTCCCGACTCTGATAATGATGGAACTGCTGATATTGAGGACCCATTTCCAAATGATGGATTTGCATGGACAGATGTCGATAATGATGGATTTCCTGACCAAATAGGCCCCACGATGGATGATTGTCCTAATTTCCCAGGTACATCTACAGAATCAGGGGTGTTGGGTTGTCCAGATAGTGATGGTGATGGATTTGCAGACAGTATTGATGATTTCCCAAATGATATTCTACAGTGGCTAGACAATGATTTCGATGGTGTTGGAGACAATTATGGGTTCACAAATTACACAACAAGTATCAACAAAACAAATGGAAATGAAACTGTACAAGTGATTCATCGTGATCAATATGGGGATGCATTTCCTAATGATTCAACACAATGGAGCGATATAGATGGAGATGGATATGGAGATAATGAATCAGGATTGGAAGCGGATGCATTCCCATTAATACCGTCTCAATCAACCGATATTGATAGGGATGGGTATGGTGACAACACAACGAAAGACGCTTTCGAAGCCGATGATTGTAAATCACAACCTGGCACTTCATGGAAAGATCGACTTGGTTGTCTAGACTCAGATGGTGATGGAACTTCTGATCTAAGCGATTCTTGTCCATATGATCCTGAACAATTTGAATTCGGATCAACTTGTGCTATTGTAGAATCTGATTCTGAAGAATCACAACAAGAAGGGACAAGCATGATCCAATATGCAATATTGGGAATTGTTGGTGTTGTTGCACTCCTCCTATCAGCTATTCTCATGGCAATGGTATCACGTCAAGCTGCAAAGCGACGATATGTTAGTGAACAAAGAAGAATGCAAGCTCAAGAAGCTGCATTCGATGAAGAGGAGAAAAGAAGAGCTGCTTGGGCTGATCACTATGCAAAAATAGGAGATTTCGAGCAGGCGAAAGCATATGGATGGGAAGAAAAACCACAATGGCAAATGCATCAAGAACAAGAAGCTGCTGAAGCACTAGCATCTATTCCTTCTCTTGAAGATCTTTGATTATTACAAATCAATAATATTTGGAGAATTAAGAGCATAGTTGTGCTCAAGACAGGCTGCAATCGATACCCAGTCAGGGGTTGTTCCATCAATCCAATCATATCGATGACCAGGGATTAAGCGCCAATCACTCGGTAATTCCAATAGTTGATTACGGGCAAATGCAATACTGTGTAATAGATCCATAGGATTACTCCCTGGAAGATCATCTCGGCCACAAGCATATGTGAAAAGAAGATCACCTGCATGGAATACTCCATGTCCATGAAAAGTAACATGTCCTGGAGCATGTCCTGGAGAATGCGTTACAATCAGAGAGATATTGCCTTTTGACCAAACAACAGTTGACTGAGGTGGATGATCCCAATAATGTGTGAAGCCTACCTTCCTAAACACGACATGCCCCAAAAGCCCTGGATGATTAGATTCGGTATGCCCCCACACCTCTAGATCAGGGATGAGGCGTTTCATCTGAGGAAACCCGGCTGCATGATCTCGATGTGTATGTGTATAGAGAAGATGAGTTGGACGAAGACCTTCTTCTTCAAGTGCTTCTACCCAACGACGAGAATCAAAAGGATCGACGACTGCTACAATTCCATTTTCACGGTCAATGAATGCAGTGTTCATGTTCATGAAGCCGCCCATCTGGGTAACCCAGACCTCGATTCCACTATCATCAATACAACGATTGAATTCGCCGGGTTCAAGCATGAAATAATTCAGATGGATGAGGGATATATCGTTATTCATACAATCTGAATGTACCAATCAGTTGATACATGACGAGGTTCATACAACTTTCATGGGCCAGCGTAAGCGTTCACTTATTCTGGCTCTGGTTCTGTTAATTACGGTAATTTCCAGTGTTCAAGGAGAAGGCCAAGACGAGATAATTACTCAAACAGAAGGGCTTGAACCACATGATGGGATGCATTTTTTCTCTGGCACTTCTTCTACATTCAATGTCTTGATTTTCAACACAGGAATGAGTCCAGAATCGATTGAAATAAATCCCAGTTGTATGGCTACTTTCCAAGTGTTGAATGAAAATTACGAAACTGTATATGATCTTGAAGATCATCGTCTATGTCCTAATCAAAAGCGTGGGGAAACACTAGATTCTGGTGAAGTTATAGAAGTTGGTTCCCTCACATATGATTGGATGGATGAAAATGGAAATTTACCAGAAGGAACCTATATTCTTCGAACCATCGGTGGAATTGATTCTGTAGCTGAAGAAACCCAAATTGAAGTGAGACATCAAATTTCACTTCCATCCAATTTACATTTTGAAGCCACATATGCTCCTTTCCCAATGCATTCAGAATCCAGTACATCTAGCGACATACTGTTAATTGGGGCAAGAATCTACAATTCAGGCCTAGAAACAGTAACAATTACTGGAATGGAAAATTGTGATGTGATGTGGTCCATGACTGGTCAATCTTCATCTCTTTCAAATCTAGGTTGTGGGAATGGAGAAGATATTGGGTCAGGTGAAAGTCTCCACTTAGGGTGGATCTCTCATCCACTGAATGTTGCTGAAAATGGTCTTCAATCTTCCTCTGTTTGGTTAATGGGTCATGAAGATGATTCTGTTTCTCTTGAATGGAATCATATTTCAGATGAATATGAAGAAACCGATGGTCTCTCTCTTCAAATTAGTTCCATTGCACTCCAAGACCAGATTTCTCCATCAGGAGCAGATATGGATTATGAAATCCATCTGAGAAATAATGGAGGTGCTGCAAGAACAATTGTGTATGATGCTTCATGCCCAATTTCAATTCATATTGTTGATGAAAATGGAAGATTCGTTTACGATGATAGGTTAACTAATTCTGACTGTGAAAATCAAATGGAAACGCTAAAAGTTCAGCCAACATCCTCTATTATCTTGCATGAAGGAATAATTCCTGCAATTGATGAAAATGGATGTGGGTGGCAAGGAAATCAAATGATGGCAGTTGTCCAAATTTCAGGGCAAGGACTCTCAACATTCCTTCCTATCGAAATTCAAGACAGTTTGGTTGCCCAACAATGTAGGACTAATCTACAATCTACAGATGATATCAATTTCATAATTGATTCACTTTCAGAAACAGAAAACGGTCTATTGGCGGATTTATCTGTAACCAACCTTGGAGAGAATGATTTCACCTTCATGTGGCAAGATGATTGTATTATTCGAGCAAATGTAATGAGAAGCGGTGACGTAAGTGGGTCTTCTTCAACAAGTGGTTGTGGCACTACAGAATCATTGACAACGTTGCAAACTGGTGATTCAATCTCCATTGAAAATATCCCAATAGAACTACGTTCCATAGATGATACATTGGTTAGTTCACATTTGATTCGAATCACTCTACGATCCTATCCATCTATGGTAATGGAGATTACACATACGATTAATCCCCCTGAAATCGATTCAGCCGAGTCTCCAGAAAATGATGATGGAATAATTGATGAAGAAGCGAGTTCAAATAACCAAGAAGAATTACTAGTAGTGACACTTTTGGAAGGTACTTGGAATCATGTGAGGACAGAAGAAGGAGGATGTTGGATTCTTACTACTCCCAATGGAGATGAGAAAGTACTAGTCGATTCTGAAGATTCTTCACTAAAACCTGTAACTGGTGATCAAGGTGCTTATCGGACTACAGAAGCAACTCTATCCAATTCAAATCATTGCTCTTCATGGCAATCTGGTTTCTTAGTAAGGGAAGTGATTGATCAATGGACTCCAGAAAATGATGTTGTTGTGACTTCTGAAACCGAAGAATCAACACCAGATAATATCGTCGAGGTTATTTTACCAGCAACAACTGTAGTTGTAACAACTTCATTACTATCATTATGCCTAGTATTCATTCTAAACACAGAATGGATTCGTATTGCTGTACTCAATGGAGGGCTTGCATTGATTGGAATGGTACGTCGTAGAGATTACGATGGTGATTTCCAACGAGGACGTGTAGTGGGTTATTTGGTTGCTAATCCTGGAGTTCACTTCCGAGCACTTCTTGGAGCTCTTGATATGAGTAATGGGCAACTTGCACACCATCTAAAGGTCCTAGAAGATCAGGACCTTCTTTGGAAAAGAAGAGATGGAAGAATGATGAGGTATTATCCCTCTACTGTTGATCAACAACTCGACGGTGAAAATCTCCCAGTACCACTTCTAACACCTGATCCTAATTCGTTACAAGGAAGAATTCTAAACCTTTTAGATGCTACAGGAAACGATATTGTAAATCTCAGTCAGAAGGAATTGTCAGACCGGTTAGAAAGTAGTCAACAATTAATCAGTCACCATCTAAAGACGTTGGAAGGATATGGTCTAATTGAAAGGGATAAAGTTGGGTTACGATACAGATATCGCCTAACTCGTGAAGCAATCTTCCTTCTGGAAAGTACCGACTTGCCCTTGGAAAGATAATCTATCCCACCGATTTCAAGAAGGAGGGCTCAATCCATAGGATGCCGGGGGGATGACAGATGGGCGAATATAATCCCGAAAAGATTGAACTGGACTGGCAAAAGAGATGGGGTGACGGGTTAGTTTTCAATTCTGATGTCGACCAAAAGAAGCCGAAATTCTACTGTCTTGAAATGTTTCCATACCCCTCCGGTCATATGCATATGGGCCATGTGAGGAACTACAGTATCGGGGACAGTATGGCCCGTTTCAAACGATTAAGTGGATTCAATGTGCTATATCCCATGGGATATGATTCGTTTGGAATGCCTGCAGAAAATGCAGCAAAAATGATTGGAGGTCATCCACATGATGTGACTTGGGCCAATATAGAGAGTATTCGATCTGATCTAAACCGAATGGGATTCTCGTATGATTGGCGACGCGAGCTTGCCACTAGTGATTCTACATATTATCGTTGGAATCAATGGATATTCCTAAAATTCCATGAGATGGGTTTGGTGGAACGGCGAACTGCTCCTGTAAATTGGTGCGACCCTTGTGATACAGTTCTAGCAAATGAGCAAGTCAAAAACAACCGTTGCTGGAGATGTGCTGGCGAAGTCCGTCAAAAAGACATGGCGCAATGGTTCCTGAAAATGACCGAGTATGCAGATGAATTACTAGATGAATTGGAAAATATTGAATTTCCTGAAAATGTAAAGGCCATGCAACGCAATTGGATTGGTCGTTCTCATGGGGCAGAAATTCACTTTCCAATCGATGGAAATGAAGATGTAATCAAGGCATTCACAACACGGCCTGATACTATTTTTGGGGTGACATTTGTTACTCTTGCTCCCGAACACCCACTCTGTGAATCCTTGGTTTCAGGTACTGAATTCGAGGAGGGTTACAGAGCTCTTGCTGATGAGTGCGCAAGGATGTCTGAATTTGATCGCATTAACATGTTGAAAGATAAGAAGGGTGTTTTTCTAGGTCGTTATGCAGAGAATCCTTTGACTGGAGAAAAAGTACCAATCTATGCAGGTAATTTCGTTGTTGCCTCATATGGAACTGGCGCAGTAATGGCAGTCCCAGGACACGATCAACGCGATCATGACTTTGCTAAGAAATACGATATCCCTATTCTCCAAGTACTTTCGGAAGAAGAAGGAAAAGACCCCAAAATTACTGGACGGGCATTTGAGGGATTAGGATGGATGATAAATTCAGGGCAACCAGGATTTGATGGTCTATTTGGTGATGAAGCAAAGTCAGCAGTTATTCAAGCGTTAGAAAATAAAGGCATGGGATCTGGAACAATTCAATATCGTCTGAAAGATTGGTTACTCAGTCGACAACGTTTCTGGGGTACACCCATCCCATTCATCCATTGTGATGATTGTGGAGTAATTCCAGTACCTGAAGAAAATTTACCGATTGAATTACCACTTGATGTTGTATTTACAGAAGGGCAATCTGGAAACCCATTAGCTACCCACGAAGGTTTCGTAAACACTGATTGTCCGAATTGTGGTTCTGCCGCTAAACGAGAAACAGATACAATGGACACATTCTATGATTCATCATGGTATTTCTTGCGATTTGCCGATGCACAGAATCAATCCGCTCCATTCGATAAAATCAATGCAGATTACTGGATGGAAAACGGAGTTGATCTGTACATTGGAGGAATAGAGCATGCTGTCATGCATCTTCTGTACGCTCGTTTCTTCACAAAGGCACTCCGAGACATTGGAATGAATTCTGTTTCTGAACCATTTTCTAGATTAGTATGTCAAGGAATGGTCAATGCACCTACTCCATTTTGTAATACGTGTAACATAGAATATCATGTCGATAAGGCGGAAGAGGATTGTCCTCAATGTAATGAAAAATTGACATTCCGTTCCGCGAAAATGAGTAAATCGTTAGGAAATACAGTTAGCCCGGAAGAAATGATCAATCAATTCGGAGCAGATACAGTTCGATTGTTCATCTTGTTTGGTTCCAATCCAGAAGTTGGTATGGATTGGTCTGATTCTGCAGTAGAGGCGAATCATAGGCAGATGCACCAAATTTTCGCTGCGCTGGATTTTCTTGATATTGTAATTGAGAAATCTGGGCCAATGGATGATTGGCTTTCAGCGAAGGGGCGTTCTAATTTTTCCAAATGGTGGGATGCAATGGATGATGTTCGTATTCGAGAGGGGGTAATGATAAGTCATTTTGACATGTTAAGTGATCTTCAATGGGCTATGAGGAGAGGAGGAGTTGGACGGAAGGCGCTTCTTGAACATCTGAAGAAATGGGGTTGTATGCTCTATCCAGCTACCCCCCACTTAGCAGAAGAATGGAATCAACATATTGGAAATCAAAAGATGTTAGCAGAGACCACGATAATTAATGAAAATCTACAAGAGGATGATTTTTCAATTTTAGCTGCTGAAACTGCACTTAGAAACCTAATCAATAATGCTCGAAATGTGAAAGGTTTAGCAGAAAGGCATACTGATTCTCCTGTTACAAAATTGGTGATTCAAACTTCACCTTCATGGAAGAATGAACTTATGATTGAAGCGATTAAACTCTTTGCAGAAGATTTCGATTTTATGAGAGAAGGTCAATCCTTTATCCAATCACATCCACTTTTCCAAGAAGAATCAATGAGGGGAGAATTAATGCAATTCTGGAGATCGATTACTATTGGTAGCAAAAAATCTCGAGGGAGGGTTTTCACACTTGGTGAAGGGGAACGAATTCTAGTCACTTCTGGATTTGATGAAGCCAAATACATATCCGATTCAGCAATTTTCATTTCTGAAGCCATAGAAGTAAGTGAAATAGAAGTATATCCTGCAGGAATGGGAGAAGATATAGCTGGAAAAGCAAGATTTGCTGGACCATTACAACCCGGGTTGGCTTTCCTTTGAAACAATCAAGCCCGTGAGTTCATAGATGGTCGCCAGTCAGCCCCAGTTGTGAGTAATGAGAAAACCAAATGGGACTCTCGCGATGAACAAACGTGTCGTAGGGCTATAGAACGGTTTAATGTGAAGCCTCGGGCTATGGGGATTCCTCAGGATATTGACCCAATTCCACGAACTATCGAGATAGATTGGCCCGTAAATCCAGTTCCTATAGATGTTCAGAAGAGGGTAGGGCAACTTGTGGTAAAACGAGGGGAATTCGGTTTCTTATCAGATGAAGGGGTTGGAGAGATTGCAAAAATTATCGAAGATTATCCCATTACCCTTGAGCAAGCGCTATCACTACGGGCCGCTATCAATCAGGAAAAATCAGTATATTCCCATCATCGAATAATGGATAGAAAAAAGGAATTGAAACGCCGTTATGACAAAGGAACTGATATCTTAGAACTAGCAAAAATCGTTGATGGGCCTCCAGTTAATGTGTTTAGAGCAATTCTAAGTGCGAGGAATTTTGGGAAGAGCAGGATCAAAACCCTGCTAAAAGAGCCAAAAAGAATGAATGAGCGAGATCAAGAACAATTTCGAATTGCAGAAGAATCTGATAGAGTTGCAAATGTTGACCAAACTGAGACACATCTTGCTGCAGATCTGTTCGAAGAGATTCTATGCGACCATTTTGAATCAGTGGGAGTTCGATTTCGACGTCAAACTGAATTGGTAAAGGAACAAATTGCTGAGGAAGGGCGACCGATTCGTACTCCCGATTTACTCTTCCTCGATGATGTACGAATCAATGGTATCCCATGTGCTTGGATAGATGCAAAACACTTCTTTGGTTCAGCATTAAGTTTCCCAAGAAAGAAGACCCAAAAGCAAGTTGATCGTTATACTGAAGTCTATGGTCAAGGAGCCATAATCTACAGACATGGTTTTTGTGGCGGGCTAAATCTACGAGGAGCGCAGAAATTAGATGCTGGCCCAGTAGATCTCAGTGTTTTGATTGAACACAACGAAAGTCGTTCATGAAATTCTACCAATTCGAGTAGAAAGAACTCCAAAATCAGTCAAACGATCAATCAAAATTTCAGCATGTTCAATCCATCCATCATCAGTCAAATCATTGGGTAACACAACCACACTCTCACCAAGCATACAAAGAAGAATAGATAATCTCGGTTCAAAGGAACGAAGTGCCCACTTTACCTCATTCAATAATTCTCTTCGACTTGCATCATCCAATAACCCTGATTCTTCTGCAAATTCATTCGATGATTCGATGATTTGGTGCCATCTCGATTCATTCCAATCATTAACTCCCAAAGAATTCATGGCTTGAATTCCCGCATTACGAATTTTTTCACTCCAATCTGGAGAATCAATGTATTCAGATGTATGTCTTGATTGTGTTTTCCTCCATACTGCAAGAACTGGAATCGGACTCTCCCACGATTCTGATTTTCCTGGGCCTGAAATAAAATCTTGATTCTCCATTCGAAATGGTGAACCAGGATTGGTTCGACGAGCGATGCCTCCGGCATGTAAAGCAGTAACATCTCCCAATCCTCCACTAAGTTTTCTTTCTACTCGGTGAGCTATCATCCATGCAGCTCTATCTTGATCCTTCAAAGGCAAGGATGACATTGCTAGTAAACATCTAGCGGCTGAAAGTGCACCTGCTGCGGATAACCCAAACCCTTGAGAAAATGGTAATTGGGATTGGACATCAAAAGTATGGTGCATTTGAGTCAAATCTGAATCCAATAGGATACATTCAGCAAGTACTTCACTATGCAATTCTTCTTCGGAAGGGCGTCCATTGATAATTACTGTAACACCAGTTATTGATGCTGGATCTGATCTACAGGATGTGGAAATCCCTGCTTCAAGACAAAGTCCTACTCCGTAAGATCCCTGTTCCAATGGATCCTCAGAATCAGAATGTACAGTGAAAACCAACGAAACATGTGCACCTGAACGAGAGGAGGTGGTCACTGCCATTGAGGCGTTCTCATTCAAAGTACGATATCAAGGTCTGCTGAAATATTGTCCAAACGTGACGAAAGTATCTGCGTTGCATGTTCAAAGATTGTCTTTGGATTCATTGCCCCATCTGATTCGTATTGGAGGATAAACTCGCCTGGAACATCCTCTAGGGTAATCGCATCACCAAAATCTCTACCATGGTCGGTACTAGGGCCAACGTGAAGCAAATCTTTCTTCATTTGATCAACAAGGAAAATGTCTTCCATTCTTCCATTCTTTCCAAAATCCTTCTCCTTGATGGATAAGTCAAGGCCCCAAAGAATCTTTGCTGCCTTCTTATCATTCAATACTGCATGTTGACGTGCATAGAAAGTAATTCCAGCAACTGGTTGCCATTTAACATGGTCACGTCCATGGCCTTTGTTTGCACGAGCGATAAAATCAATCATCTGACCCTTGTATAATTTGGTGATGGTAATATCTTGAAATTCCTCAGGAATAGAAAACTGAAGATCTCCGAGAACTTCTAGATCTCTCGCCTTTACAGCACGTCCTTCTGGTTCGCCTCTAACCATGCATCGATAGATAATCTCACACATTGGACATCCACGTTGAGATTCAACCATGTCTGCGCAATTGGGGCACTCTTCCGGTAGATGGAATTCTGCACCTTCAGATGGAATTGGAATCATTGCAAGTCTATGGGCAACTATCTCGTCAGGAATTGGCCCAACAGTCTCCCAGATAATTCCATCCTCTTCGGTGGTAGCTTGTGTAAATCTAATTCGGTGAATTGCCATTTTTGGAGTGTCGCCAATCATGGTTCTTCGAAGTGCGTTGACACTGGCACGATCAGTACCCTTCAACAAGATTCGAATGCTATGATTTTCTTCTTCAATAATCTCACTATCCATATTCATTCCTCCTCAATCAAACTCTTCGTCCTCGTCGGCCACCTTTCTTCTTGGTGCCATCAGTAGGAATTGGTGTAACATCTTCGATTCTGGTAATGGTCATGCCAGCACGAGTAAGAGCACGAATTGCAGAAGTTGCTCCAGGAGCTGATGGAGATCTATTTCCTCCAGCACCCCTATACTTCACAATTACCTGATCGAAATCCTTCTCATTTAGCATCTCAGCGATCTGTTCAGCCGCACGAGTAGATGCGAATTGCCCACTCTGATCTGCTCCGCTAGATACAATCTGACCCCCTGATACTTTGCAAATAGTCTCAGCACCAGTCAAATCGGTAGCTGTAATGAGAATATTGTTGTGAGATGTGTAAATGTGTACAACTGCCTTGTGACCCATCAAGCTTCACCTCCATCTTCATTTTCTGTTTCTTCGGTTGCTGCTTCCTCAACATTGATTTCCTCATTATTTTCAGCAACATCGTCAACACCTACAGTTTGTCTTCGACGATCCATCTCCAGGCGAACTGCATGATTAGGATCATTAAAATTAGATGTTGGATGGTAAGCAATTTCACCTTCTTCATCACGAAGAACGTGATAGCCTGGGACGTTCATTCTCTGGTTTCCTAAAACAATGTGCCCGTGAACAATCATGTTTCTAGCAGCTCGCATAGAAGGTGCAAATCCCTTGTAATAAACCTGCGACTGAAGGCGTCGGTCAAGCATATTTTCAACTGAAATTTGTAGAACATCGTCAAGATTTGCATCTTCCGAAATGAGTCCTTTCCTATGCATTGATCCAAGGAACTGTTCTTTCTCTCGCTTGAAGTGACCTTCGGATGTATCTACACGTCCAATCAATTTCATCGCTAACTGACGGTGACGGCGAAGAGCGCTCTTCTCACGCCAAATCTCCTTCATTCCACCGATTAATTTGAGTCCATATTGCTCTTTCAAAGCATGTTCTTCTTCTATTCTCTCTGCCTTCCAAGGATGAGCAGGAGTCTGTGTTTTTGGTCGTGAAAACTTAGGTTGGCCCATTCAAATCCCTCCTCACTTCTTCTTCTGAACTCCAAGTGTTAGACCCGAACGACCATTGCTTCGCAATCGTTGTCCTCGGACTTTGTGTCCACTTCGATGACGTAATCCACGGTAAGTCTTCATCTCAGCAAGACGAGCGATGTCATCATCGCGGGTCATCTTTACCTCTTGAGAGAAAAGGTGTGCATCCTCATTGGTTTCTAGATCTCGTTGTCGATTTAACAACCAATGTGGAACAAATGTTGGATATGAATCAATCACAGAACGAAGTCTATCTTGTTCTTCATCAGACAAATGCCCGCCAAGTTTGGAAGGATTAATCTCAGCTAATTGGCAAAGACGGCGCGCAGTACGTTGGCCAATACCCTTCACGCTAGTCATTCCCATTCCGATGGGGCGCATCCCATCGATGTCTGCATCTGCGATTCGCAGAATATACAGGAAGTCGTCTCCAAGGTCTTCTTTGTCGGTACTCATTTCTACGGTTCCCCCGTGTTCACTGGTCGCCCAGTGGCCATATAGGCAGCCTCCCGACTTGAAACCCCTATTTCAATAGAACGATGG
>JASLJW010000086.1 GCA_030747885.1 Candidatus Thalassarchaeaceae archaeon | reverse complement strand
ATCCTACTTCTCAATTCATCATGTTCAACCTTCAATCGGTTTAGACGGTATTCTTTGAGAACAGATTTCAGTAGATCATCAATACTCTTGACTCCTTCCATTGCTCGTAATGAATTTAGACGCCTACGTACTTCAAATGAGACTGAGACAGAAGTCATATCTGGTGAACCCATTATCTCAAATCTTTCCTTCACGAACATAGGTATGACGGTAAAATAGGACAATAGAAGGCATTCTTAGAGGTTTTATCCTATCACCGAAATTTCTCACATATGTTCAGGGTCACCCTGTTCAATGGATTCTCTTCGAAGCACTGATTCAGGATTAATTCCGAATTCAGCTCTTCGTTTCATAATCCTAAGATGTGACTCTTTTGCCAATGCCCAATATTGTTTACTACCTTTGTTTCCTTTTGTCGGATTCTTGAGCAGTACAACTGGGGCACCATCCTTTGGAGCTTCAGCAATCGCCATTAATCGTGGAATAACTGTTTGAAAGACATCTTCTCCGAAGTGTTTTCTCACTTCTTCCTCAACAAACTGTGAAAGTTTTGAACGTGGTGTGTACATTGTGACCGCTATACCGAATAATTTCAGATGATTATTCACACGTCTCTGAATTAGTCGGATTGAATTCATGAGTTGACTCATTCCTTCTAGTGCGTAGTATTCCGCTTGAACAGGCACCAGTATCCAATTTGCTGCTGCTAGAGCATTTATTGTCAACAAACCTAGTGAGGGAGGTGTATCGATGATGATGTGGTCGAAGTCGTCCATTACAGGTGCTAGAGCTTCACGAAGTCTTGTTTCTCGTCCAAGTTTTGTTGCTAACTCAATTTCTGCTCCTGAGAGTCGAATATTGGATGGCAAGAGGTATAGATTTTCCACTTTCAATCGTTTAGGAACACGCAGGTCTTGATTCATGTTCTTGAATGATCTTTGCATTTCATCAGTCAAAATTTCAGGACCAATTAGGAAATCATGTACATTTAGATCTTCACCCGTAGGCTGCATTAGTAGATCGTAAACGGTTGGTACATCGAGCCGTTTGTCTACTCCGAAACTTGTTGATGCATTCCCCTGTGGATCCAAATCGATGAGCAGAACTTTAGATGGAGGTATGCCAAGTTTAGCATTTCCTTCTGCAAGAGAAGTGGCTAGATTCACAGCAGTAGTAGTCTTTGCACACCCACCTTTTTGGTTGGTGCATGCAATGATTGTCTTGTACGGGTCCATGTCTTCAGCACAACTCCTGAATCGGTCCTACATCAGCGTTCGTAGATTGAAGAGGAATAAGATGCGAAATTATTGAATGACGGGCACAGGGACTTCATTCAATATCTTGCGCATTATGTGCATTCCAGTAATCCCTCGAATCTTAGCTTCTGGCTTCAGTACAATACGATGGCTTACAACTTGAAGGGCGACAGATTTGATGTCGTCTGGTATTACATAGTCTCGTCCATCGATTGCTGCTGCTGCCCTACCAGTCTTGAACAACGATTGGCTAGCACGAGGAGATGCACCAGTAATTACACGATGGTCTTCTCGAGATCTTTGTACAACTTCAACGATATAGGATAGGATTGCAGGGTCAATGTGAACTTCTTCCAGAGCTTTTTGCATTGCTACAACCTTTTTTGGAGAGGTAATCTGCTCTACATCGTGATCATCCTTTCCACGCATCTTTCTTCTTGCTAGAATGGCCTTTTCTTCCTGACGGTTAGGATACCCCATACTCATCTTCATGAGGAATCGGTCCATCTGCGCTTCTGGAAGTGGATATGTTCCTTCTTGTTCGATTGGATTCTGAGTTGCCAATGTTACGAAAGGAGCAGGCAACTTATGGGTAATTCCTTCAATTGTCACTTGTTTTTCTTCCATTGCTTCAAGCAATGCAGCCTGAGTCTTAGGAGGTGCTCGATTAATCTCATCTGCAAGTAGTAGGTTGGCGAATAGTGGTCCAGGGCGTAGTTTGAACTCCCCCTCTTTCTGATCATACATGTACGTCCCCATGATATCAGATGGAAGTAAATCAGGAGTGAATTGAACACGCTTGAATTTACATCCTAGTGAACGAGCAAACGTATTTGCCAACATTGTTTTACCGAGTCCTGGAAAATCTTCTAGAAGCATGTTCCCATTCGATAGAATTCCAATGGTTACACGTCTCAAGTTTTCTTGTTTTCCAATAATAACTTTCGAGACCTCATTCATCAATGCATTAGAAATGTCACTAACTACACGGACAACTTCTCGTCCGCGACCCCCGCTTCCTCCAGAATACTCTGAGACCATCTTTACACCCCTTTAACAAAGAATGACCCATTCTTGAACTACTTCAAGGTTGGTGGTTGTCGATTCGTCTTGTATCAGGTGATTAAAGACCCCATCGGGGTGAATTTGAGTTCTTACGGTGCATTGCAACTATTTCATCAAGAATCTCTTTTTCAACCTCTGTCAGACTACGTTTTCTCAGAATTCGCACATGAGATTCAGGAACATCAACTAAGAGAACATCCCCTTCGTTGATTTGTCTCCCGACAGTCACATGTGTGGCTTCAGAAGTATCTTCACCCGGTTTTTTTACTGCTCCACTAATCCCAATAGCAACTTCATCGCCTTGTTTTGCTTCTTTTTGACTGTCTTGGCCTAATCGAATGGATTTTACTTGGCCTAATTGTATTCCATCTTTCATCAATCTCTGGCCGACATGAATACGTCCACCTAATACTCGAACACCAATCACTGCAGGTTTTGATGCTCTGAAGGTATGATCTGGAAGAAAGAGTAATCTTCCGGGATACACAACCATTTCTCTATCGGCCTTTTCTTTATTCTCTAGGGTTTCTTTCAACCAGATTTCATGTTCATCTATGATGTGGTAAATGATATCCCCAGTAATCAAATGAACGTCACACCCTGTACTTTCAAATTCTGCAGCTGCTTCAGGAAGTGGCTTAGTATTGAATGCTAAAACCACCCGTTCTTCAGGCTCTTTTCCTACCTCTGAAATTCGTATATCTTTACGGGTAATTTTTCCAACACTTGCTGCCCGGATAGGAATCTCTCTTTCACCTAATTCAAATGCTAGCGCCTCTAATCCCCCTAATGTATCTGATTTTATACAAACGCCAGAGTCTTGTAATTCTAAGGTCAGTGTAGATTCTTCTTTCGCTTTCATCCATGCGATTTCTTCCTCTTCATCTGAATTTACAACATGCAGAGTAGTTCCTGCTAAAACATCATCTAAATCTACTGCACTAATTTTCACTCCTGCTGCAGCTTGAACACGATCTACTGGATCCCATCGATCTCCTGCATCTCTCATTTCATTCATTCCTCTCGGGGAAAACATTCCGCGAACCTTTGATTTCTTAGGTCCACTTTCACTAGCCACAATGATATTGTCACCTTTACCAATTGACCCACGTGATAGAATAATATCCAATGTTTTTCCAAGACCACGTTCTTCCTTTACTTCAAGAACCGTTGCAGTCCCCATCCCTTCAACATCAGTCAATTGTGTTTCCAAATATCTTTCTGCAAGACCAATTACTACTGCGAGAAGATCCTGAATTCCTTCACCTTCTTTGGCTGAACACGGGACCATTGCAATTGTATTTGTGAAGTCCTTGATTCGATCATATCGTTCAGCATTGAAACCAGATTCTCCTAATTCTCCTACAATTTTCCAGTGTTTTTCTTCAAGATAACTGATTGAATCCTTCGATTGTTGTTTCAATGAAACAGCCATTGATCTCCCATGTTCACAATTCCATCCATACAATCTATCCACTTTATTCAGCGCAATTACGAAGGGGGTTTTAGCTTCTCTCAGAATTCTAATTGATTCCAACGTCTGTGGTTTGCATCCATCCATGACATCTATTGCCAAGATTGCAATATCGGCAAGTGCACCTCCTCTGCTTCTTAGACTCGTGAATGAATGATGTCCAGGTGTATCAATGAATAGTAATCCAGGTGATAGAAATTCTTTCCCTGCTAATAACGAACCACAATAGGTGTTGAGAATATCTGCAGGAACTTCAGTTGCTCCAATATGTTGAGTAATTCCTCCAGCTTCTCTAGCCATTACTGAACCTTGAGTTCTAGTTCCTAGGTTTCTAATGTGATCCAAAAGCGAGGTCTTTCCATGATCAACATGGCCCAGAACCGCTACGATAGGCTGCCGCCTTCCATCCAAACCATCACATCCGCCATTTACTCGTAAACCCAGCCCTCAATATCTCGATTCCATTCCATTGTACCTTCGGGGAACCATAGAGCAAGTTCAGAAGAAGCAGTATCTTCTCCATCGCTTCCATGAATTAGGTTAAATCCGATATCCATTCCAAAGTCACCTCTAATTGTCCCAGGAATAGCTTCTCTACCATTTGTAGCCCCAATGATTATTCTAGCCACAGATATTGCATCTATTCCAGACCAAGCCATCGCTACAACAGGTCCAGAGGTAATGAATCCAATTAGTCCATTATAGAAGGGGCGTTCTTTGTGAACCCCATAATGTTCTTCTGCTAATTCTTCTGAAGGAATTATACTTTTGAGTCCAACTAATTTCAATCCCTTTCGCTCAAATCGTTTGATTATCTCGCCTACTAGGCCGCGTTGAACGCCATCTGGCTTCACCATCACAAACGTAGTTTGCATATCACTCATGTCCCGGGGACCTACTAGGTGTATTTCAACCGAACCTAATGCTCAACAAGAGCAGTGATTACTTGATTCCACCTTTGACGTAAAACCTAGTCCATTTTACTCGTCGAGGATTCCTTCTTGTTTTGAGGTGATTTTTTCGTGATTTACTATCCTTGAACCAAAGCACTGATCCATCACGTTTTACAAACATCATCCCTGTTCCTGGTTCAATTTTGTCTCCAGAGAAACTACAAATTCGTTCTTCAGGCATTTTTCTCACCTCAACGTGCATTCAGCCTCTTAGCTTCTCGACCAGTATCTCGAAGCATCAGAATATCTCCAACTCGAATAGGCCCCAGTACATTACGGGTAATGATGCGCCCAACATCTCGAGGATTGGGTGCATCGTTAACACGAACCTTGACCTGTGTGGCTTCCCCACGCATTCCAGTTCGCCCAACTATCTCTACGACTTCAGCAGGCCATGCTTCAACTGCCATAGTACTGCCTCCTTTATTGGCCCAATCCTACGGCTTGTTCTTTTACTGCTTCAAATCGATCGTTTGCTTCTCGGCCAACATCGATAATTGCAATTGCTGCAGTCTTTGTTCCGCGAGCCATACCTGCATATTCAGCAAGATATTCTTGGCTATCAACATAGATGAATGGAATATTTTTCTCTTTACAAATCATAGGAATATGTGCTAATAGTTCTGGTGGATTAACATCCTCTGCCATCACTACCATCATAGCAGTCTGACGTTCCGCACATTTGGTGACTTCATTTGCACCTTTCTTGACGGTTCCATTTCCTTCTTTTCCTACGAGCTTAACTAGCTCGAAAACACTGTCTTT
>JASLJW010000085.1 GCA_030747885.1 Candidatus Thalassarchaeaceae archaeon | reverse complement strand
TGGCATCCTGCACTTTTCCGTTCGGAGGCCAATTGTTTAGGCAGACTGCATCAAATTCTGCACCCACGAGTAGTAATCGTAGAAGATAATGCGTCAATTCACCATTCCGCTTTTATTGATCAGTCATTATCTCCGTTTGATTATTCAATCGATGAACCCCATCCGCATGAAATTGCGGATTGGTTTAGTAATAATCAGCCATCAATTGACCAATCAATTGCAGTAAGAGTGTTCAAAATGGGGAATTTTGAAGGAATGGAATCAACTAAGTTACAGGCTGAAATTGGAGCAGTATTGTATGATAGAGGGTGGAGAGTGGATTTAGAGAATCCAGATATTGAAATTGTAATCCATTATTGTGGAAACCCTGAGAAACCAATTCCTCCAGATTCTACTGAGTTGAACCACCCTATTTTTGTATGGGGTATTCTAAGTGCATCTGGCCCAGGGGGCTATAGTTTTCATAACCGTTCATCTACCGATCGTCCTTTTTTCAAACCAATTAGTCTTGATCCTCGATTGGCTAGAGCAATGGTAAATCTCTGTTATACAAACGGGATTCCTCCTTCTTCTGTAATTGATCCATTTTGTGGAACAGGTGGCATAGCAATAGAATCGGCAATGGTCGGGATTCCTGTTTTTGCTAGTGATTTAGATCCAGAGATGGTTCAAGGAACTATTGAGAATGTAACACAAATTGGATTTGAAGGAGAAATTACAGTACAGTCTTGTGACGCAATCAAAATCCATGAGAAGCTGGGAGAAATTAAGGGGGCAGCTCACGCTTTTGATCCACCGTATGGCAGAAATTCATGGACAAGTGGCGAGGGAATTCAGATTCTCAAAGAAACCGTTTCATCACTTTCGAATGTGTCTAGGGGGCCGATGGTG
Source organism: Candidatus Thalassarchaeaceae archaeon (assembly GCA_030747885.1). Lineage (GTDB taxonomy): Archaea > Thermoplasmatota > Poseidoniia > Poseidoniales > Thalassarchaeaceae > MGIIb-N2. The sequence continues at coordinate 4,482 of JASLJW010000085.1, read as the reverse complement.
ATGTTGTTGCCAATTGATCCAGAAGTTGTTAGATTAAATCCTGAAATGTTGAATCTCGATACCTTTTCTCCATTTGGTGCAAATCCCCAAGATTTCAAAAAAATCCTGATAGATATTGATTACAAAATCAATGCCATTCATCCAATTTGGGTACATCGGAGCCTTGGAAGGGCATTGGTGCGAATTGACCCTTGTTAGGTGGTGGGCGATACAGGATTCGAACCCGTGTCCTGGCGTCCGAAGCGCCAAATGATATCCAGACTACACTAATCGCCCAAACTTGCCAGTTATGCAATACCTTTCAATCCGACGGATAAGGCCAATTTTTGTGGGGCAAAGAAACCCCAAATTTTGTAAAAATCTGAATAAGGTCTCCCGAATCCTTTCTTTCTTCAATTAATTCGAGATTATTCATGGATAGAAGTTCACTCGATAATTTCATTTCAGGGCCTTCTTCCAGTTCTACATCTGCACGAATGTGGATGATTCTATCCACCACTCCATTTTCAAGAAAAGATGTCCAAACCGATGGCCCTCCTTCTACTAAGAGTTCTTGAATTCCACGATCACCAAGTAAATCCAATAAATCCGCAGGATTTCGTGATTCAGTTACTGCAGGCATACAAATTGATTCAATTCCATTTATTGAATCAAAATTTTCAATCCCAAGAATTCGAATTGTTTCTGCCTCACTATTCCAAACAGTTGCCTCTTTTGTGATATTGCCTCTTGTATCAAGAATAATTCTGATTGGATTAGGAGATCCCTCAGAATCTACTTTTCGAATTGTTAGGGAAGGATTGTCTCGAATTACGGTTTGTGAACCAACCAAAATCGCATCACATTGCCTCCTTAGAGCGTGGGCAAATTGTAACGATAATTCACTAGTAAATCTTCTAGAAGGAACCATTCTATCATCCACTTTATCATTCGAATCAACAGCCATTTTGAGAGTTACGAGAGGTTTTCGGAATTTACACCAATTCAGAAATGCTTGCATTTGAATTTCAGCTTCAGTTTCGTTCGTCCCAACTTCAACATCTATTCCAGCATTAATTAGAGCATCAATGCCTTTCCCCCTAACATTTGGATTAGGATCTCTTGATGCAATCACAACTTTAGACACGCCTGCCCAAAGTAATGCTTGAGTGCAGGGGGGAGTTCTTCCAAAATGATTGCATGGTTCCAAAGTAACATATGCAATACAACCTTCTGTATTTTCCCCCTTCATTTCTGCATCAGCAATTGCAGCTTGTTCTGCGTGTAGGTCTCCAATCTGATTGTGCCATCCTTGTGCAATTATTCGTTCTCCTTGAACAAGAACACATCCAACAGGAGGATTAGGGGAAACTCTACCAATTCCGTTCTCAGCAATATTGAGTGCATGTTGCATGAAGGAGGAATTTTCTTTCATACTAGATGCCTCCCTATGCGGGCGAATTCATGTTTGCGCAGGGGTTACACATACCCGTGTTTTTCGGTAGAATTCAAGGGTCGACGAGTTATACATGGTTCATGACGCCCGCCCCTGAACCGGTTGTGTTTCGTCCCGATTCTGATAGTAAGAAGAAAGGTGGATTACATCGTCCAATGTTTTCTCCAGTTTTTTCCTGTGAATCTATTGGAGTAATCAAACCTTCAAAGGTTCATCTAATGGTTAATCCTTATTCTGGAAAGAAAAAAGGTGACAAAGTGGCCAATAGGGCTCAATCACTTCTTGAAGAAGCGGGAATAGAAGTCGTTGTTCATCGCTCAACACATCCTAGTCATTTAGTTCAACTTGCAGCAAATATTGATTCAGCAGAAGATGACATTTTTGCAGTTGTAGGTGGAGATGGAAGTATGTCAGAAGTGATTACAGGTTTAATGAGAAACACTGAAGATCGCAATCCACCTATTGTTGCTTTTATCCCTGCAGGTACTGGCAATTCACATGCATATGATTTGAAAATTGAAGGACTAGAGGATGCAGTAGATCGAATTGTTTCTGGAAGAGTTCAGAAGTTAGATATTTCTCGAGTGACTCTTACTGAAGGTTTACCCGGTTTTGAGAAAGGTGAAATGACTTGGTATAGTCATAATCTAGTGACGTGGGGCCTAGGAATCGATTCGAATCTAATTGCTGAAAGAATGCGATTTTTAGGGCCAATACGGTATGACGTTGGGATCGTAATGTCCATTTTACGTAATCGGCGACGTCAAGCGAAATTGATTTTGGATGGCCATGTAATGGAATCTGATTTCACATTATTCTTGATTCAAAATACCCAAACTGGAGGCTCAGGTTTACCTTTAGCACCCGGAGCATCAATTGATGATGGTTTGATGGACATAGGAATTCTCAATCGAATGCCACGTGGTGCAATATTGAAGGCATTTGGATTATTGAAGAAAGAAGGACGACATGTGTTTCACCCGAGTGTAGTTTATCATCGGTTCAAATCGTTGCGAATTGAAACACCCGAACCAACTGCCATAAACATCGATGGAGAGAACATAGGTACAACGCCAATGGATATGACGGTACTTCCAAGTGCGCTAAGACTACTTGTTTGATTAGAATGAGAAATCAGAGAAATCATCATCTGAAACACTAGGTCCTTCACGTGTTTCGTATCTAGGCCCTTCATTCTCAGGCTCAGGTTCCTCTTCTTCTTCTTCAGCAGGAATCGTTCCAATTTCTTTCTTCACAACTCTCTTTCGCCGAGTTGTTGGAGGGGAACTAGATTCAACAGTTTCCTCTTCATTTTGTATCGTAGCAGTATTGGACATAGTTCTCTTATTTCCTAATCCAGATCCCATCGAAGTCGAACTTCCAGTAACTCCTCCACCAATACGTCGAGAAGATGGGCCTGAAGATTTCCCCTCATCTTTCGACATGGCTCCTTCCATTGCTGCTTTGAGTTTCTCATCCATTTCTGCTGCTTCCTCAGTCTGGATTACTCCTCGACCAGTTGTTTTTCCTAAATCTGCAGTAGCTGCAAGACCATCAGGTGCACTTTCCAAAGTCCCAGCAACATCGAATTCTTTGATATCCATTTTTTTGACGGCAGTATCATCTACAACCTCAATCTTTGATGATGAACTTTGACTACCCTTTAGTTTGCTAACTTCCTTTCTATGTTGTTTGAGTTCTTTATCAACTCCACCTGCAGCTTGGATCTGTTTCTCAGACATTAGAATAGCTGCACTCTCATTTGCTTTCTTTCTAATTTGAATCGTGCTAAAGGTAAATGCTCCAAAAGCCCCTGCAGCGCCTCCGATTATTACGAAGAGCAGATACATTGTTCCGCCCAATAATGGAACAGAACCAACTGAATAGTCTTCACTTTCTGAAATCATTTGTCCGTTTACAGTCATTGAAGTGACCCCGAAATACATAGCAACTGCTGCGTTATTATTTACATTACAATTTGAAGTAGAAAACTTCTCTAGATTAATTAGATCCGTTTTGATTTCTTTAGCATTTTTTGCACCTGTCCAATTATCATCCTTATTTTCTGGGGAGGGGGCTGCACCTTGTCCTATAGTTCCAATAATCACATATCCTTCCAAAGAAATTGGTTTATTCCATTCATTTAATCCAATCAAACCATTTGCAACATTTACATTCGTTGGAATAATCCCAATTACCCCCCATCCTTTTTCGCTATGCATACTAATTCCAGGATCTACTCCCAGTTGTGCTTCTAGCATGAGGGGCGAAATCCAATCTAGAGAAGTTGGAATATCTGTTGCAGGAGATAATTCATGGGGTTTCATTTCTTCAATATCCAATTCTTGCCCCATTTCATTTGTTGGTTTCATATTAATTAAAACAGAAGTTATGGAAATCGGAGAATCTTCATCATCTGCACTGAATGATTTACTACCTGCCAACCAACCATCTATTCGAATTGGAGATATTTGTTCTGAAGTTCGATTATAGATTCTATCTGTATTGTTTTCATCTGTGGTAGTATCTCGCGAAGTAATAGTGTTCCATTCACCCATTTCGAAACCCCCAGTAGAATTACAACCATCGATTAAATAATCCCAATTGACAAAATTTTCAGAAGATTCTGAACTTTGATCTATGATGTTAAGTCGATTATTTTCAAATTCTACCCAATTACCAGATATCACGCCATTTGAATCGGGTTCCCCCCAGTCGATGTATACTGGTGTAGGTTTCTCCATAAGTTCCGCTGAAAAATTTCCATTCCCCTCTCCCCATTCAATAGGCGCAGAACTGATACATCCGGCTAATGGCATGATTAGGATTGCCAACAATGGAGCTAACATGGATTGCCGGCGCATGGTTGGCGACTATCCTTGTTGTTCAATACCTTTCCGTGTTGGTTAGGTGGCGCTGACGGAGAGATTCGAACTCCCGAGTCCAAGGGACACTGGATTTCAAATCCAGCGCAATACCAGGCTATGCGACGTCAGCAATGACGTGTCGAAACGCTTGATGGATTTCACGCTTTGTGCTGATTAGAG
>JASLJW010000084.1 GCA_030747885.1 Candidatus Thalassarchaeaceae archaeon | reverse complement strand
ACCATCATTGTCGTCATCTGAATCGCAGACATCTCCAGAATCATCTTCATCAAAATTTTCTTGGAGTGGATTAGCAGAAGCAGGACAATTATCTTCTCCATCCCAAATACCATCTCCATCAACATCTGACTGAGGATCAATTCTCAACACCTCGTCTCTACCGTTATCGACATAGTATAATCTCCCCTGAGGGCCTATCTCAAGACCCATTATGGAACTGGCAGAAGTTTGGATTGAACCTAATTCAGATGCACTTCTACCATCTGTTGAAAGGTCATATGCAACAATCTTACCATTTCCATTCAATGAAACGAAGAGGTGACCATCATCAAGTGCAATTCCTGAAGGCGAACTTAGTCCAGATGCCAATACTCCCCATTCAATTCCAGTAATTCTTGAGTACTCTGCTAGTGGTTCTAATCGGGAATTGTCATTCATTATATTCTGCACATTGTAAGAAGAATCGTCAGTGTTTACCCAAACAATCCGATTGGCTCCGGAATCAGCAATATACAAAATTCCCGAATCATCGTCAAGAATCATGTGGCCAGGGATACCTGCATTCCTAGTCAACGAAATGTCGGCATAACGTCTTACAATTGCATCGGAATGATCGTCTTCACCAGTATCGTGGTCCTGTTGGAAATCGTAGTATACCAATTCCCCATAATATCCATCATTGTACCAGTATGCATTTCCAGAATCATGAGCAATCCCCATCCCATCTGGAGATTCATGATTCATATCGATATGGCTTCCCAAGAGATTGTCGTTCTGATGCTCACGTGCAAAATGAGTAAGGGATGATGGCCACAATGTAGGCCCCATGAAATTATTCGGAGCCCCTTGACCACAGTAGGTATTCCTCGTTTCTTGTGCAGAACCCCATGTATAATCAAATTCTGAATGATATTCTCCAAATGCAATAGCGCTCACTTCTTCCAAGAAATGGTTCCGATGGGAATCTTGTCTATTTTCTGAATACTGATTTTCTAATCCAGTGTTATGAATTATTGAGATGCTATCAGTTGCACGATTTGCAACCCATAATTGATTGGCTCTTCCGGGGTGAAATTCAAGATCACGAGGATCAGAAAGGTCATCTGAAGAATCAGCAATTAATACTTCATCAAAAGCAGTACCAAATTGAGGAACTATCGTAACTTCTTCTGTGGCAGATTGAGGTAGTAGGCAAATCAGAAATAAACAGACTAGCAGAAGTGACCGCCCTCTACCCGCCATAAAACTCCGTTTTATCGAAAGCATATGAGGTCTCGTTTTCTGAAAGGGTTCAACTTCAGTTGTGAAATAATGGGAGCGTTGAAAGGTCACTGTAGATGGTACACTGACATGGGCAACCCTGTATTCGCCTTTCTTCTTCTCAGAGAACACCCCTATGGAAGAGAAATGCTTCGCCAAATTCTCTTAGAGGGGTTCGTTCCAGCAATCGTAATCAGCGAAGATTCACCAATTGGTGATGAAGAAAGAGAAAAGTTCCTCAAACGAATTGAAGGGTTGCCTGTAGCTCCCACCATAGATGAACAACTAGACCAATTAGCAAAGGAAGGAAAAGAGGTCCTTCATGCAACTGTACCAATTCATAATTCAGAACAAGTAATGCCTCTAATTGAGGATATGTCTCTTGATCTAATCGTCTTCGGAGGAACTAGGATTATTCGAGGTGAAATTCTTGATTTCCCTAGAGATGGAGTAATCAACAGCCATCCAGGCTTGCTTCCAGATTGTAGAGGATCTGCTTCCCCCGCATGGTCAGTCTACCATGACATCCCAATAGGTTCAACAACTCATTTTTGTGACAACGGAATTGATACTGGTGAAATCCTTCACAGAAGAGAAGTTCCAGTTAAGAGAGGAATGACTTACGAGGATTTGTGTTACGAGACACTTGTTCTCTCGGGCGTTTTGATGAAAGAGGCTCTGATGGCATATGTAGAAGGAAAATGGCCAGAAATGCGTCATCCCCAAGGTGAAAGTCCATGGCCAACCTTCCGAAACGCACCACAAGAGATTCTGGAAAAGGTCGACCAGAAATTGTCTGAACAAACGTATGCACATTATGTGGACTGAGGTGAAAAAATGAAAATACCGTATGCATCTGATGTATTAGAAGGAACGAGAGCAGTAGTTTGTGGTGCTTCAAAGGGCATCGGACGTGCGACTGCAGAAATGCTGGCAGCCTGTGGGGCTAATGTCATCGCACTTTCAAGATCAGCCCCATCTATAGAGGGAGTACAATCAATTAGTGTTGATTTAGAAAACCAGAAGGCCATTCAGGACACTATTTCGAACATTTTGAAAGATGGTCCAATTCACATCTTGATAAACAATGCCTCAGGGCCACCCGGAGGACCCCTTCTAGGGAACGATGTTCAGGACTTTATCGCACCATTCAAACGCCACTTACATGCTGCACATCGTATTACTCAGATGGTAGTTCCGTCCATGGAAAAAGCTGGAATGGGGAGAATTGTAAACATAATCTCAACATCCGTTCGTGAGCCAATCCCCAATATTGGACTCTCAAATACACTTAGAGGAGCCATGGCATCATGGGCTAAATCCCTAAACCAAGAATTACCAACATGTATTACCATCAACAATATTCTTCCAGGATTTACAAATACAGATCGTTTGGATTCTTTGGCAACATCTATCCATGAAAAGACTGGAAGAAGCAAAGAGGAAATTCATGAAGGGTGGATGTCACAGGTACCAATTGCAAGACTAATCGACCCGATGGAAACCGCTTCTGCAATCACCTTCCTTTGCCTACCTCAATCTGGTGGAATAAGAGGTGTCAGTTTGGCAGTCGATGGCGGTAGAATGCGTTCTATTTGAGGGGATAAAATGGAAGAAACGCTGACTCCTGAAGCAGCAGCAGCATTGCTCCAAGCTATAGCTAATGGAGAAGGAATTGAAGAAAGTGTGTCCACAGAAACATTGCTTGCGCTAGCAGAAATGGCATTGGATTTGGAAAGAATGGAGATTTGTGAAAGACTAGCACTTGCAGGACATGCCAAAGCAACGAAAAATGAGAATGTTGAAGCGGTTGCTTGGGCGCTATTTCTCATCGCACGTGTCAAACTCACGGACGCGCTACAACGAATCGAAGAAGCTCATCTTGAAGAGAAAACGGTGCATCTTGATGCAGGATTATTGGGGGCCCTTCAAGAAGCCCGAATTGCAGCAGAAGATCTTAACGATTTACGATTAATTGGAAACATTGACCAGTTGGAAGGAATCCATTATCGAGCAATTGGCGATATAGTTCGAGCAAGGGATGCATTCGTCAGAAGTCTAGGCTCAAAGGAAGCTACTGGAGATAATCTTGGAGCAGCAAATAGCCTCCATAGTTTAGGAGAAGTGGCCATGGATCAAGAAGAATTTGAAGATGCTCTCGGATTCTTTGATCGTGCTGCTGAAACATACGAATCTGTAGAAGAAATGTTGGAATGTGCACACGCAATGTCACTATCTAGTCATTCATTAATTCAAATGAATAGACTTGATGAAGCAAGAAATCGTCTAGAAAATTCACTAAATATTGGAAGAGAAATGGATGATTCATCGACACAGATTGTTGCCCATTGGGGTTTAGCAGATTTAGGACATCTTACGGAAGATATCTCTCTTGAATTAGAAAACCTCCAAGCAGCAGTAGTACTATTCATCCATCTAGAAAAACCGGTTCCTGAGGCATTGAGAACCAGATTGGATACAATGATTGACACCATTGAAGCTCAAGATTGAGCGCACGAACCATGAAGTGCAAGGGACTACTGTGAGAAACGATGGAGTTCGATGTATTCCTGTCTATCAGTCAGACACCCGATGCGTCGGGGCATATGCCTGATGAGCAAACCATGATGCGCAATTACTTCGACCAAGTAGAAGCTGCAGATAAGCAAGGATATGGAGTGGCATGGATTGCTCAAGCTCATCTTTCCACAGAGGTTCAGAAAACAAATCTGAAACCTGTGGTCCCTCATTTTCCTGGAGAAATCGGTCTATGTACAGATTTCTTCCAACTTGCTGGAGCAACGTTCTCTAGAACAAAAAGGATTGATGTTGGCAGTGCAGTACTAAGCATACTCGCAAATGGGGGTCCAATCACTACGGCTGAACGGATTGGAAATTTATGCCAAATTCTTGGACTTCAAAATGATACTCGAAGGGTGCATATTGGTTTCAGTGCAGGGCGATTTGAATTCATGGCTCGACCTTACGGCATTGTACCTCGTAATTCAATCGAAGATGCTGCATGGCCAGTTTTAAGAAACCGAATTTTCAGAGAAGCTACTGAAATTCTCCTACGTCTGCTACGAGGTGATTCCATCTCTTCAGAAGATCTTCAACCTACAGTTCTGCGCCGAGAAGACTTCAGAAGTGACGAACATTGGGAGTTGGTTCAATCCACAGCCAAGGAGGAATATGGTTTACCCTCATTGCCTGAGGAAGTCCAAATCGCACGAAGATATGCATTTGAAAACCTGAAAACAATACCACAAAATTGGCCGAGAGAACGATTGAATCTAATTCTTGGATCCCATGATTCTGAAACTCAAATTTTTGCTAATCAATTCATGCCTGTTCAAGTGTTCAATCTTAGCATTACCCCTCCAGAAGTAATCGATGCAACTCATCAGAGAATGGCTGAAAACTATCATACTGACGGAGGAAAATGGGAACGACGAATGATGCCTCGAACTCTCATGGTATTCCTGAATGAAGAAGAAAATCTAGATCCAGTACAACGTTCTGCTGCGGCAAAAAAAGAAGCAGATGAAGCACTTCGTTCATACTGGTCAGCACTTGATGGAACCATAGATCCTGAGAAAGTAGAACGGGCTACCGATAACGCAGTAATTGGGAATGCAGAAGAAGTGGCAAGTCAGATTTTGGAACGATTCAATCGTGATGACAGAATAATGTGCTGGTTTGACTTCTTCAATCATGATTCAGACAGAGTAATCAGAAATATGGCTGCCTTCATGGAGAAAGTGAAGCCGAGGATAGAGGAGGGATTGGAATGAATGAGAAAGCACGTCCTTCATCAGTAGCCCCTGGTCGACCTGGTTCAGGTGTTTATCCCTCTAATCCTCTTGGAGAATCCCATGAAGGAATACCTACTGGACGAGATGTGGAATGGGAACCATTGGTTGATTTCAGACGACTAGACGTATCTGAAAATACAATTCATGGTGCAATTGCATGGGTTCATGGGAAGGAGGTAATACATTCCTTTGGAGGAAATGTTCTGGTGTATGGGAGATCAATGATGAAACCCTTGTTGATGAAAAGTTTCACAGATGTTCTCGATGATGTACTCACAGATAAACAGAAAGCTATTGCTTGCTCATCACATAATGGAGATACAGAACATGTTGCAACAGCACAGAGTATCCTTTCAGAATCTGAATGGGGATTAATGCAATGTCCTTTGGATGTTCCACTGGTTCAATTCGGAAGACAGGTCAGGCGACCACGGAGGTGGTTCCATACATGTTCAGGTGAGCACGCAGCACTTCTTCGAGGATTGCGCCTAAAGGGAATTAATCGAGCAGGATATACCTTACCAACATCTTCCTGGTTCCAAGAATATGTCGGCCAATTACGGGATATGCTGCATCCAGAATGGGAGCCATTAAGAATTGCAAAAGATGGATGTGGGCTCCCTACTGTTTCGAATACTGTTAACGAATTAGCCACATTATTTGCGGCTCTTGTAAAAACCAAAGATGATGACTGGATTTGGGGTTCAATGTGTAGGAATCCTGATTTAATTGGAGGATTCAATCGGCTCGATTCTACAATTATCAAAGCAGGCGAGGGTAGAGTACTTGCCAAAGAAGGGGCTGATGGATTGTTAGGAATTGCAATCGAACATGATGATTGGCCAGAAGGTCTGGGAATTGTAATTAAAATCGCTCATGGATGGAATAGCCAAGCAACATGGTACGTCGCTCGAGCAGTATTGGGAGTTCTAGGAATAGAATTCCGGAACCCATACCCACTTCATCGACAGAAGGCATTTATCGTATCTGGAATTGTTCCAGACGTCTACCTTGAAAAACTTGAGACGGTTGTAACTTGGGACGAATGGGACCCGGATCGTGATCGATTTCAAATTCTAGAAAATCAAGATGAAGGAACTCCAACAAATCCCCATGGAAACGAAGGACGGATGTGATCCGTTGCTAGATTTACCAAATCACATTGGGGGGGAAGAAGTCTTTGCGACTGGAGGAGATTGGATCATCAATAATGCTCCATCTACAGGTGAAATGATTTCTCGAATCCCTAGGTCTAATCAAAATGACGTGGATAATGCAGTAAAATGCGCAAAGGAGGCAGGGCCTGGATGGGCATCTCTAACAAAAGAAGAACGAGCGGGTTGGTTGGATAAGATTGCAGATATTCTTGAACAAAGAATTGACGAAATTGCATCACTAGAATCCTTGGATACTGGTAAACCAATTAGAATCGCAAGAGCCGTGGATGCTGAACGTTCTGTTGCTAATTTTAGATTCTATGCTAAACAAATCAGAGAATTAGAAGATGAAGAGTTTCGAATGAAAAATGCAACGAATCGTGTGCTTCGTCGACCTGTAGGGGTAGGGGCTCTAATCACTCCATGGAATCTACCTTTGTACCTACTTTCCTGGAAGGTTGCGCCTGCCATTGGGATGGGGAATACAGTGGTTTGCAAACCTAGTGAATTAACGCCCATGACTGCGGATCTGATGATGAAAGTAATCAAGGATGCTGGCCTACCTGATGGAGTGGTGAATCTAATCCACGGAACAGGAGTAGAGGCAGGGGGGCCATTGGTTTCACATCCAGATGTACAATTTGTCTCATTTACGGGAGGTACAACTACCGGTTCTATCGTGGCAAAAGATGCTGCTACATCATTCAAAAAAATGAGCTTAGAATTAGGTGGGAAGAATGCAACCATCATTCTCGATGATTGTGACCTTGATCGGCACATGGAGGCCATCGTCAGAGCATCCTTCCTCAATCAAGGGCAGGTATGCCTATGTGGAAGCCGCATTCTGGTACATGATTCAATTTATGAGTCGTTTAAACAAAAATTCGTTGATGCAGTAGAACGCCTACAAATTGGTGATCCTAGAAATCCAGAAACGGATCTTGGTTCCCTCATCAGCCCTCAACATTTAGAGAAAGTAAAGTCATATGTCCATCTTGCTATTGAAGAAGGTGGAACTATTCTTACTGGAGGGGGAGTACCTAGTATATCCTCAGAATTTGAGGGAGGGAACTGGATTTCTCCAACTGTAGTAGATGGACTGTCACCTGAATCCAGATGTGCAATGGAGGAAATTTTCGGACCAATGGTCACCTTACACCCCTTTACTACAGACGAAGAAGCCATTCAAATCTCCAACGGGACCAGATATGGTTTAGCCGGAAGCATTTGGACCAATGATTCTACGCGCGGAGAAAAGATTGCAAAAAAAATGGATACTGGAATGGTTTGGATTAATACATGGCTTCACAGAGATTTACGAGTGCCATTCGGGGGAGTCAAAGATAGTGGAATCGGTAGAGAAGGCGGCAAGTGGAGTTTAGGGTTCTATTCTGAGGCAACAAACATCTGCATAATGGATGATTGAGTTATTCCTCTTCATCCGAAGGAAGTCTGCCCATCATCCAATGTAATGCGGGAAATAAAATAGCGAATAAGCCGAGTGTAATGAGGAATGATGAACCAAGTAATTCAACTCCGATTTTCCCCATAGCTAGACCAGTACTTGCACCCATCCCTGCCCAAACACCAATCCTGAATGGAGGATAAGAGGACCTCCAAATACTAGCAGTTTGAATTAACCATAGTACTCCTACGACAAATGGCCAAAGTAATGCAACGAGAGCAATTGGCCAGAATCCAATGTGTAACCCAACTATTCCACCTATGATTCTCTCAATTCCACGGCCATTTATATCAGGATGAATTAGTGGTAGAAAGACCATTATTGGAGTAAGTAGAAACAGTGTAAAGGCTGGTTTTTTCAATTCAAACGGTGGCGTGAAATCAAGAATCATTATCAAACAAGAAATCGCCATTGAAATGATGAATGGACCAAAGGCGAGGCCCATTGGCAGACGCTCCCATCTCATGCCTCTCGGTTAACATCCAAAGCATTCAATCCTGCCTATTCTAGTACCATTTAGATGGAGGGATTGATGTGCTTGGAACCAATCCGAGCAATATGGCCGGGGAAATTGTACTGGGTGCTCTAGCACCTCATCCACCTCATCTCGTTTACGCTGAAAACCCTGAACAAAACGAAGCATATGCTGAAGGAGGTTGGGAAACCCTTCGTTGGGGGTATCAACGTCTGGCTCGAAAATTAAAGAATTTAGATTACGACGTAATGGTTGTTTTCACCCCACATTGGCAAACGTACATTGGGACACATTTCCTAGGACTCCCCCATTTCAAATCGAAATCGGTCGACCCAGTATTTCCAAATTTATTCCGTTTCAATTACGACCTAACCGTCGATGTAGAACTCGCTGAAGCAATGCACGATGAAGCTGCTGCCTCGGGAATAATTACTAAGATGATGAGGAATCCAGATTTTCGGGTCGATTATGGTACAATTGTAAGTTGTCACTTGCTTAATCCCTCATGGGATAAACCAATTGTTACCATCTCTAGCAATCGAAACACTCACTACTACTCTGCAGAAGTAATGAACGAACAGTCTGCAGCATTGGGGAGAGCGTGTAGAAAGGCAATTGAAGAAAGTGGAAAGAAAGTTGTCCTAGTTAGTAGTCATAGTCTATCTCATCGGCATTTCACAACCGAAGCACCATTACCGGAAGATATGAGTCGAGAACATATTTACAATCATAGCAACTATGTTTGGGACATGAAACTAATCGAAATGATGAGAGAAGGAAAAATGAAACAAGTAGTAGATATTCTGCCAGAATATACTGAACAGACAATTGCAGAAACTGATGCAGGCGCCTTTACGTGGATGATGTCTGCGCTAGGATATCCAGAATATCCTGCTGAAATTTACGGTTATCAATCTGTAATTGGAACTGGTAATTTAGTTGCATCATGGGATCCAAATGAACAAACAAGAGAATTGGTCCTCTAGAGGTGAACACATGGATGATGAAAATGAAATTGTTTTAGGCATATATTGCCCCCCTCACCCACATCCGCTATTATGTCCTGAAGCCAACGAAGGATATGGGAATTTAAGAAAAGCATTCGAGGAATGCGCAAAAAAAATCGAAGAAAGTGAAGCCGATTTGATTTTAGTATATTCGACGACTTGGCCCAGTATTGTCGGACACCAAATACAAGCTTTGGAAAAACCAGTGTGGACTCTCGTAGATGATGATTTTCATTATCTTGGTAGTATGCCGTATGAGTTTACCATTGACGTAGACTTTGCTAACTCAATGAAAGACGCTGCTGAATCTAGGGGATTAGAGGCTAGAACTGTAGCATACGATGGTTTTCCAATCGATACGGGTTCTGTCGTCGCTCTACGATTATTGAATCCAGAAAATAGAATCCCAGCAGTTATTCTTTCCAGCAACATGTACGCAAATAGATCTGAGACAATTGTGTTAGGGAAAGCGGCTCGAGACACATTACAATCCCAAGGGAAAAAGGCAGTAGTAGTGGTTGTTTCCAGCCTCTCAAATCGAATGTTTACTGAACATATTGACCCTGTTGATGATCGAGTTCATTCACAGAAGGACGATGATTGGAATCGAAAAATCTTGGAATTCTTTTCCGATGGAAGACTCGAAGATTTGAGTCAATTAAGTCGAGATATTCACGGGCAGATCCGAGTCCAAAAGGTTGTGGCATACAAACCAGCTTGGTTCATGGCAGCAGCAATGGGGCAGCATAACAACTACGAGGGTGACGTTCTTGCCTACGAAGCACTACATGGAAGTGGTGGCGCAGTCATCACTCTAACACCTGCAGGTGGATCGGTTGGAGACAAAGAATTTGACGAAGATGATGTTGAATATTATCAAGGTGATCGAAATGTTCTGGACAAGGGGATGTTAGATTGAATTCTGATGATGGGCCAATAATGTCCGATAATGCACCAAATGCAGTAGGCGCATACCCACATGCTAGGAGAGTGGGTGACTTTCTGTTCCTAAGTGGTGTGGGCCCAAGGCAAGCCATAACAAATGAAATTCCAGGAGGTCCCATTCACGATGAGGATGGACAACCACTGGATTACGATATCAAAGCTCAAACTGAAGCATGTATCAGAAACATAGCCGCAATTCTAGAATCAAGCGGAGCAAAACTAGAAAATATTGTAGATGTAACCTCATTCCTCATAGATATGGAGAGAGATTTTGAAGGGTATAACGAAGTCTATGCACAATTTTTCACCAGTATTCAAGCAACTCGTACTACTGTAGCAATCAGCGCTCTACCAACACCAATTGCAGTTGAATTGAAAGTAATTGCAAAACTTATGTGAGGTTCTATTATGGCAGTTGAAAGTATCAAGCGTTTTGCTACAGATATGGAACGAAGGTTGGGTCTTAATTCGGTAATTACAATCTCCCTTTCAGCCATGTTAGGGAGTGGACTTTTCGTACTGCCGGCTCTTGCTTCTGATGTTCTCCTATCTGGAGGAGGAAATGGAGCGGGACTTTGGATTGCATACGTGTTATCAGCAGCGGTTGTACTTCCTGGAGCAATTTCGAAAGCAGAACTTGCTACTGCAATGCCTACTTCTGGAGGCACATACATCTACATCGAACGTACTTTTGGTCCAATTTTTGGAACTATAGCGGGACTTGGCCTTTGGGCATCATTTCTACTTAAATCTGCATTTGCACTTATCGGATTTAGTGCCTATATTTACGCAGTTCAAGGAACACTTGGAATCACATTTAGTGAAACTGCCTCGAATATTATGGCAATTATTCTCTTGGCATTCATCGTAGTGATTAATATTCTAGGAGTAGGAAAAATCAAGAAAATCCAAAAACCAGTAATCATCTCTTCAGTACTTTTCCTAGGGATTCTATGTGTTTTGGCAGCATTATCGGACGACATACAATGGACTCGCCCGATAGAATCTGCAGCTTTCGCTGGTACAGAAGGAATATTTTCGAAAGAGGGAATAACAGGAATTGGGACTGCGGCTGCATTTGTATTTGTGTCGTATGCTGGAGTTACAAAAATAGCTGCAGTAGCAGAAGAAATCAAGGAACCGGGTAAAAATCTTCCAAAGGGAATGATCTATACTCTCACTATCGCAACAATACTCTATGCCCTAATGGCATACTTCCTATTCGCATTAATGGAACCAGCCGAGTTAGGAGTTGGCACATCCTACCCTAACAAGGCTCCGATTCATGCTTTTGCAGTCAAATTAGGTGGAGAAAGTCTAGGGCTAATTGCAGCATTTTTCGCAGTCATTACAATGAGTAGTATGGCCTTGGCTGGTGTAATGGCAGCATCTCGATTCCCATTCGCAATGGGCCGAGACAAGTTGATGCCTCCTGCATTCGAAAATGTCAATCCTCGATTTGAAACACCTCAGTTCGCGATTATAGTAACTGGAATAATCATGTCTCTAGCAATACTTTTCCTACCTGTTGCCGATGTAGCAAAACTAGCATCCGGATTCAAAATCATGATTTTCATTGCTGTAAATATGTGTGTTATCGTTCTAAGACGTGTTCAAAAGGAGCATACATGGTATCAACCAGAATACATTTCAAAAATGGAGCCTGGCGTCCAAATATGGGGCATTATAGCCAGTATTTTACTTCTTGTTTTGATGGGTACAAAGGCATTCATTGGCGCAGGTGTTGCAATTATTGCAGGTATAATCCTGTATGCAACATATGGTCGCCATCATTCTACAAAAAACGAAACTCCTTGGATATCTTTCTCTAACAAAGTTAGAGGTAATAAAACTGAACTAATGAGGGCAGTCACTGCATTTCATGCTGCGGATTTAGAAAATACCAATCACCTAAATCTCAAGGAGTTTAATGCAGCAATGCGCGTAATAGGTTGGCTAGGTGATGACCACGAAGGTATCAGAGATTTGTTCCATGATGCTGATTCTAATCAAGATGGTGTTATCGACATCGATGAATTCCTTTACCTCCTAGAAAACCTTCCAAAGGAAGAAGAATGAGAAGCCGAGCGATTGAAACCTACCTAGGTATTCGCATCTTTGGAGGGAACCCAATGTCGGTGGCAGGAAAGGCTCGCAAAGTGACCACAAACACACTTCAAGAAATGAAGATTGCCGGCGAAAAAATCACGATGCTGACCGCATATGACTACTCACTCGCACGATTAGTAGATCAGGGGGGAGTGGACGTGATTCTTGTCGGAGATTCGGCATCAAATGTAATGGCAGGGAATGATACCACAGTTCCAATTACTCTTGAGCACATGATTTACCATGCTCAGTGTGTTTCCAAGGCAGTTGATCGTGCACTAATTGTGGTTGATATGCCATTTGGAACATACCAAGGAAACTCAAAACGTGCTTTGGAGTCTGCCATCCGAATTATGAAAGAAAGTGGTGCCCATTCTGTGAAACTTGAAGGAGGAAATGAGGTTGTTGAATCAATAGAGCGGATTCTCACTGCTGGAATTCCAGTAATGGGTCATCTTGGTCTAACTCCCCAATCAATCTACAAGTTTGGAACTTACACTGTTAGAGCTCGAGAAGATGCTGAAGCAGACAAATTAATCGAAGATGCAAAACTTCTGGAAAAGGCAGGATGTTTTGCCATTGTTCTTGAAAAAATACCTGCTCCATTAGCCAAAATGGTCTCAGAGGCTATCTCAATACCAACAATTGGAATCGGTGCTGGTTCTGGAGTTGATGGTCAAGTCCTTGTCCTTCACGACATGTTGGGTATTACGATGGATTTCAGTCCTCGATTCCTAAGACGTTATCTCAATCTTGAGAGCGATATTCGAGGCGCTGTTGAACAGTATGTTTCGGATGTGCGTTCAAACGATTTCCCGAACAATGACGAACAATATGAGTAAATCTACCAGCCGGTATCCCACTCTTCGGATTCTAGATTCGCATCTTTTTGTGTTTCTTTCTCTAGAGAACGCATTGAATCAATCTGTAATCTAGTCCATCCAGCTGAAAGCAGTTGCTCATCCGTCCACTGTATAGGGCTAGAGGACGGGGCTGGAATAGCATCAGGCAATTCAGAACTCATCAGAGGACGAGAGAGATTTTGTGAGGAAATGGATGAATGAGTTTGAGGAATGGGAGATGCAGCAGGAGCAACG
>JASLJW010000083.1 GCA_030747885.1 Candidatus Thalassarchaeaceae archaeon | reverse complement strand
TATTCTCGAATACATCGTTCAAGTAAATCTGAATCAATACCTTCAGGTGGGTAAATCCCAATTTGCCCCTCATTTTCTAGCAAGTACTTGACTACTGCACAGGTGATGGCTCCAGTTGTTCGAGCCATGGATGAACCATCTTTTCTCCCTTCGTCATCTAAAATCCATTTAGAGGAGCCGTTTCCCTTGCCATAAACTTCCATCCATGTAAATTCAGGCCTATTTGAGTCCCATTTCCATGCCTCTACCAATTGACTTTCAGATAATGTATCCTTATTCGAGATGTACCTGTCGATGTGGCCAGGCCATCTAACTGTTGCTTCAATTAATTCATCTGCATCTACCGAATCTAGAACTGAACGTAACCCATCGGTGAGAAAAGCTTCCATTTCCCCCCGTCCTTCTACATGGAATAGTAATCGTTCTGACAATGCAGGAAGTGTTACTATTTCTCCGCCTCTAATTATTCTAGCCGGCCGCGTATATTCTTCAATTACGTCGATAGGTGAGAAAGGTGCCATGTAACTCCATTCATCATCAAATTCTACCGGATTTCCTCCTACTCGAACTCTGCCAAGGGACAACCGTCCGTGTCTTTTATTGCATTCTTTCAATAGTAAATTTGACAATCCAGGTGCAACCCCTACATCATAAATCAGACATGCTCCATGTTTGGTTGCAATTTCATTCATTTCTCTAGGGTCTTCAGGAGTGAATGCTAGGTCAGCAATCATTGCACCAGACTCAAGTAGACTTTTTCTTACACTATGTCCAATTCTTCCAGGTAATGCATTTACAATTACTTTTACATCTAGTGAAAAAATCAAGTCATCATTCACTTTTTGATGAATAGTAGTTGCAATACTTTCTAATTTAGAGATTCTTTTCTGATCCGAATCTATGGCAAGGACATGATATCCCTGTGATGCAAGATTTTCTACAATCCAACTACCGACCAGACCTGCTCCGAGTACAGCGACCTCTGCCATGATTTGCAATACTACGCTCGGAACTTGATTCCGTCGATGAAAACTATCTATGAACTCAATAATAAGAGAAGGATTGATGCCTCTAAGGTAGACCCTTGAGGTGTGGATGAGGGCATTCGTATCGATCCGTGGTCATCTCAACAGTCGACAGACTATTCTAGAATCCGTGATCAGTTCGGATTAGGGACAATAGAAAGAATGGATATTCCCAATCCTAGTATGCATCACAGGCGAGGAATTATTTTTGCACAGAGGGATCTCGATGTTGTTTTAGATGCTGCAAGGAAGAATGATCCTTTTGGAGTGTTAACTGGATTAATGCCTTCTGGCCGAATGCATTTGGGCCATAGTATGGTGATAGAACAGGTAAAGTGGTTTCAGAATCAGGGGGCAGATGTTTCCATAGCTGTAGCGGATTTGGAAGCTCATGCTACAAGAGGGATGTCTTTGGAGCAATGTCGAACCACTGCATTGAAGGAATATGTTCTCAATTATGCTGCATTGGGACTTGATTCCGAACAAACATCAGTATATTTTCAGAGTAGACGTCCAGCAGTTCAGAGAATTGGATTTACACTTGGCAAGAGAACCACTCTTTCTGAAATGGAATCTATCTATGGTTTTCAAGGAGATTCCAATTTAGCACATATCCAAGCACCTCTGGTTCAAGCAGGGGATATTCTTCATCCTCAATTTGAGGAATATGGGGGTTTACGTCCTATTGTAGTCCCCGTGGGGGTCGATCAAGACCCACATATTCGATTGACTCGCGATCTTGCGTCTAGGTCAAATTGGTTTAATGTAAAACCTAGGAAAGCCGGTGGCCTTTCTATTGCACTTTCAATCCAAGATGAAAATGCATCAGTCTTTGGCGTTGGTGAAAGGGGTAGGGTTGATCGTGACGTTAGATCGAATATTTTCGAATCAATCCATAATGCATTGTCTTCATTTGGTTTCTCAGATATTATTTCGAATCCAAAACATGGACTAATTGAGATTCCTGCTGCAACCACTCGAGATAGAGGTTCAATTCGAATTGCATTATTGAGATTAGAGCGACAACTAGGAGGGCTTGGACTACTCCCTCCTTCATCTACATATCATCGATTTGCAATAGGTATGACTGGAGACAAGATGTCTTCTAGTAGACCTGAGACTACAATATTCCTAGATGATTCTGTTTCCGACATGGAGAAGAAGGTAAAGCGTGCAATGAGTGGTGGGCAGTCTACTGTTGAGGAACATCGTCGATTGGGTGGAGATTGTGAAAAGGACGTTGCTTTCCAGTATCTTCTTACATTTTTTGAACCAGATGATGCCGCATTGGAAGAGATTCGTCGAGAGTATTCCTCAGGAAGAATGTTGGCCGCAGAAATCAAACAAATTTGTATTGATAGAGCCTCTGAATGGTTGACAAACTTAGATGAAAAGCGCAATTCAATTGTAGATCAAATAGATGATTTCTTAGCAATTGATGCGCTTTAACCTAGACCATTAGCATCAAAAATTGGTATTTCCGAACCAATTGCTAATCCACTACATTCTTCTGCGGAAAGTTCCCATTTTTCAGTATCTGAATGGAGAATCCCACTATGGCCCATCGGATCAAGAATTTCCAACGTAAGTTGTATTTGTTCTCCAGATAATGCAGCCTCTAATGACGTGAGAATCGCTTCGATTTTTTCTATTTCTTCTGATGAATCACTTTCTGAGTCCTGAGAGCGTTGTAACATCAATACTGTATCGCGAAATCGAACTAATACTCCTTCAATGTTTGAGACATAACCTGATGAGTCATTCCCTGGTTCTACCTCCAATCCCAGTTCTGGAATTCGAATAGTTCCATTACTACCTCGAATTACTCTAGCAGTTAGAGTTTCAGGAAGGATCAGTATTCTATTCCCTATCGCACCTTTTGCCTCAGCTGGAATGAAATCTGTCCTTCTCCATCCACATGATTCACATCCCAAGGTAATTTGTGTGTGTTCTCCAAAATATGGAATCTCATCGATGTGAACTGACATTTTCAATCCATTCTCAGAGAAACAAATTGGGCAAGGATGCTCCACAATACTCTCTATGGTATTCACCCACTTCTATCGATTTTCTCAGTTGCTCTAACACTAGGGGGTAGAATTAGAATCCTTGTTTCCCCCATTTGAACCAATTCTCCCCCAAGGTCACGTTCAACAAAAGCCGCCAGTCTCTCGATTACAGCATTGAATTCAGTTTGACGCCCCATTAGTCGTCTTGTATCTAACATTACTATGTCGCCATCAGATGCCCAATCTAGCAATTGTGGTAATCCGGTGATATCTAGAATTTCAGCACGATGCAGAATTATGCCATTTGGAGTTCTTGCAATTGGCGCATCGGGGAATCTGGCATCCAAAAAGTGGAATGCTTCTCCTTCTCTTGCTTGGGGTGCGCGTGGTTCGTTGGAAATTGGTAACCATCGTGGTTCTCCAGCGCCCGCCATGAGTCAACCTGCACTATGGAGAGTCATGAACCTGAGGGTGATTCGCATAGATTGGCTTACTCTTACGGCGAATTCATAAGGGGCCGTGAAATATTGGAGTATACCTGAAGGCTTTCGCTAGAGGGGGGAATCAAGATGGACGGAGTTATGGAGCAGGTAAAGACTGGAACGAGTACCGTTGGAATTACATTCGACGGAGGCGTGGTTGTAGGTGCAGATCATAGGGCTACTATGGGTCATTTTGTAGCAAATAAGAGCGTCCAAAAATTATTCAAAATTGCAGATAACCTTGCATTAACAACTGCCGGTTTAGTCGGTCATGCTCAAGCACTTAGCAGATCATTAGCAGCCGAAATGGCTCTTTTTGAACTAAAGCGTGGTCACCAGATGTCTGTAAAAGGTGCTGCAACTCTTACTGCAAATATTCTTGGAGGCCGTCCGCATTGGGTTCAATTGCTCATTGCAGGAGTGGATGAAGAAGGAGGACATGTATATTCTATTGATTCTGCAGGTGGTTCAATTCCAGATTCATATTGTGCTACTGGTTCAGGATCTCCATACATGTATGGTGTTCTAGAGGATAAGTTCCGAGAAGGCATGACTCGTGATGAGGCAGTTGAAGTTGCTGCTCGAGCCCTTCTAGCATCTGCTCAGCGTGATGCAGCATCCGGCAATGGCATGGATCTCTGCGTCATTACTCCAAAAGATGGTTTCCAACTTGTTAGTGAAGATGAACTTGAGACTTTGTTCAAATCACTTTGATTAATTACATTCCCCGGCGCCCGCGCGTCGCCCTTGGTCATGTGCGGATGCTTGGGTAAAGGAGTGATCCTACATGAGAATGACATTGACTGAAATAAAGAAAAAGGCGAAAGAAGTCATCCCTGATGGAATCCCATACACAGTGGATCTAGAAGCGGGAACCATTGCCGTAATTACCCCTACACCCGACGTTTTCGCTGAACAAGGAAATTCATTGACTGTAAAATTAGCCAAAGCAGTTCGAAGAAGAATTGTTATCCGTCCAGATCCTTCTATCCTAGCAAAAGAAGATGAAGTCATGAAACAAGTAAGGGAAATAGTTCCTGAAGAAGCAGGAATCTCGAATATATGGTTGGATCCCGCACTTGCTGAGGTGACGATTGAGTGTACTGATCCTGCTATTGCTATTGGGCCGAAAGGATCCCATCTTGTTGAGTTGAGAAATACACTAGGTTGGTTATTTAGAGCTGATCGATCTCCTGCAATTGAATCAAAGACACTGAACAATATTCGTAGATATAGGAAGGAAACAGCGGATGAACGAAGAGATTTACTTCGTAAGTTTGGGACTCGAATATACAGGCCAAAGAGATCGAGTACACCCTGGGTAAGACTCACTGCTCTAGGGTCATACAGAGAAGTTGGTAGAGCAATGCATATGGTCACCACTAATGAGAGTAAAATTCTCGTTGATTGTGGTGCAAAGCCTACCACAAATCGTTCTGAAATTCAACCATTCTTTGACGCCCCTGAACTTCTCCCCTTGGAGAATATCGATGCAGTAGTGATTACTCATGCACACGTTGACCATATTGGAATGCTCCCTGTACTTTTCCGTTACGGATATCGTGGGCCGGTTTACTGTACCCCTCCTACGAGGGATCTTATGACTCTTCTACAACAGGATTACATCAAGGTCAGTAGGATGGAATTAGGAGATGATGTACCTTATAGTCGCTCAGATATCGAGACTTGTATTAAGCATGTAATTGATGTTGGATATGGTCAAAAAATCGACATTGCGCCAGACATTAAGATGACGATGGAAAATGCTGGACACATTTTGGGTTCATCTTCTGTTTATCTTGAGATTGGTGAAGATAAGCATCTTCATCGCTTATTGTTTTCTGGAGATATCAAGTATGAGAAATCATGGCTTTTCGATGCTGCAACTGTACGATTCCCACGGGTCGATTCATTGGTTATTGAATCAACATATGGTGGTCGTTCTTCATTTCAACCTACAAGA
>JASLJW010000082.1 GCA_030747885.1 Candidatus Thalassarchaeaceae archaeon | reverse complement strand
CCTGAGGAAGGCGATTCTCAATCAGGAGCATTGGTTTGGATCAATGGAACTGTTTCGAGCGGTGTTGAGGATGGCGATTTGATGATTCAAGTTGCCTTATCAGGTAGTGATTTGAACTTGACTCCAACTCAACAATTCGCTAGAAAGGGTGCAATGAAGTTCAACTCTACATCTGCTTTGGGTGATGGTAGTAACTTCCAACTAGCTCTAGGAATCGATGACCTATACCAGGTAGGAGAAGGAGTAACTCAGACTGTCTACATCAAGATTCAAGAGGGCAGTGATGGGGTTGCAATCTATCAGCAGATTCAGATTAATCTGATTCCTATCGAAGAAGATACTAACGATGGTGGTGGAACGTCTCCAGTTCAAGAGGAAACTGAGTCCGGTGGTTCTGGTCTGATTATGATCATTGCAGGAGTGGTATTTGCTCTAGTTGCTGTAGTTGGTGTAATTACTCTCTTGGTAATTCGTGGTCGTGGCAAAGATGATGATGGATATGGTGGGGAACAAGCTGTATTCGGTGGAGTTGAGACCATGGATCCAAAGGAGGCTTACGTCCAGCAATTAATTGCTCAGGGCTATCCGGAGGAAACAGCCAGAGCCTATGCTGAGCAATATGCCTCGCATTTTACACAATAGCGTAGCTGATTGAAATTGGCCATATTCCCCCAGCCGTTAGGCAGAACCCCAACCGACGGTATGATATGGTGGACGATGAACGGGCAAACATGGATGAGGGCGAGAACTACACTGTTGCCGATCTTGGTCTTGCAGATGCAGGTGAACGAAGAGTAGATTGGGCTAGAGCAAGGATGCCTGTTTTGGCTCGTTTGAAGGCTGAAGCGGAGAAGACAAAACCACTCGATGGAATGATTGTAGCAGGATGTCTACACGTTACTAAAGAAACAGCAGTATTGATTGAAACCATCGAAGCAGCAGGTGCAAAAGTTTCCTGGAGTGGGTGTAATCCACTTTCTACTCAAGACGATGTTGCAGCTTGGCTTGCCCGAGAGGGTTACTCGATTTATGCTTGGCACGGGCAATCACGAGAGGATTTTTACTATTGTATTGATAGAACCATTGAGGCAAATCCCACACTTACTTTGGATGATGGAGCCGATTTGATTGTACGAGTTCATGGCGAGAAATCTGATTATGCAGATGGAGTCATTGGAGGAACTGAAGAGACTACTACTGGAGTTCATCGCCTTAGGGCAATGGGTGCAGCAGGCGATTTACGTTATCCAGTAATCGCAGTAAATGATGCAATTACAAAATGGGATTTTGATAATATCTACGGCACTGGGCAATCAACATTGGATGGAATTATTCGTGCTACTTCCGTATTAATTGCAGGAAAAACATTCGTTATTGCAGGCTATGGTCATTGTGGAAGTGGTTTGGCAATGCGTGCCAAGGGAATGGGTGCAAATGTGATAATCACAGAAGTTGATCCATTGCCTGCGTTGAGAGCAATTATGGATGGATTCCAAGTGATGAAGATGGATGATGCAGCCTCGTTGGGAGATATATTCTGTACAGCAACTGGGATGGCTGACGTTATTGTAAATCGTCATTTCAATTCAATGAAGGATGGAGCAATTGTCTGCAATACTGGCCATTACGATTGTGAAATAAATATTGAAGATTTAGAGGCAGCGTCCTCATCTGTTCGAACAATTCGGACAGACAATGAAGAATTTACTATGGCAGATGGTCGCAGTATTTTCTTGCTTGCACGTGGACGTTTGGTTAACCTTGCAGCTGCAGAGGGGCACCCATCTGAAGTAATGGACATGAGTTTCGCAAATCAATATCTTGCACTTTGTCGTCTTGCAAAAGAAGGTAAATCTCTTGATCCAATTGTACACGATATTACGCTTGAACAAGACCAGGGTCTTGCAACAACTAAACTTGCTACAATGGGTTTTGAAATTGATACTCTTACAGCAGAACAGATTGCATATCATAGTGATTATACTGCTGGAACGTGATTATTCTTCTTCAGAGTGGGTAAACCATTCTGGCATGGATAATTTCCACTTTCGTCCCATTTTCTCTTCGTTCTCTACGATTTTATCATGCCTGCTCATTGCAGCGATAGCTCTTCTCTCTCTCAATGTAGAGTACAGTTTTGATTCTCTCATTGATTCGGGAATACAAATCAGTCCACTCGTTAATTCTGAATTAATAGCACGAGTTAATTCATGAGCGGGTCGATTCAATTTGTGAACTTGGGATTTTACCCATCTGCTTCCTAGAAGGAATGATGCAAAAATAATCAGGAAGCCAAGAATCATGGTTGCGAATCCAGTTGCTGGCATCACTCGATTGATGAGAATGGCCTCAATCCAAATTAATGGCATGACGAAGAAAAACAACCAGTATGTTTCAGTAGTGGGCTTACGGCCACTGAATGCCTTGATTCGAATCCAACCGTCATCATCAGGATCTTGAGGCCGAAAGAAGTCTACATCTTTGGTTGCTGCTCGCTTGATTTGTTCGCTTAGAGTTCTAAGCCTCATCATGCTTCTAGGATCAGGCTTGTCCATATCGTTCCCTTCTGAAAATATGTTGTCTATGCGGTCGGCTGCTTCTGCATATTCCCCGAATTCCGTCAAAATTGCTACTTGTTCTACAAGAGGAATCACTTCTGTGGGTTCTACGCTTCTTCGTTGATCCCACCAATTCAATGCTTCTTCAAACATCCCCAGTTCATCCACAAGCAACCGTCCTCCGATTGCCCACGCCTCATCACGTTCGGGATCTATTTTGATAACAGTTCGACATTTTCTTAGCCCTATTGCAGCATCTGCTAGACTCATTTTCGTGGGCCTATCCCCACGAGGGCCAGTCTCTTTGAAGAGTTCTCTAACTTCAGACATTAATGCATCAGGATGTTCTGGATTTGCAACTAGAGTTTTTTCTCTGAGTAGGTTGAATGTCAGAGTTTCTCCCGTTTGGCGAGCTTCCATAGCATCTAGCCACAAATCATCTGCTGAACGCTCACTACCCACTACTGTCCACTCCCTCTTTCCCGAGTGGAGGGCTTTCGATTCATCACCTTATGCGTAATCAGCGTCGGTTTCTATCCCTGTAGTTCCCCGAACTACGGCCTCCCCTTTGGCCTCCACGATTATTAGATCGGTTCGAATTGTTTCTTGGGCTACGTCGTGAATCATTTCTTCTATCTGACTCTCTCCGAGGCCTCCTGTCTCCACCTCTATTGCTTTCTCGTCTTTCAGTTCGTTGTCCCGATCCACCACCGCTCTTTGGTTTCCCACAGCGGTTACATTCAGTTCGGAAAGAGAAATTGTCGTTCCCACAACCCTTGCAGTTCCAATCTCCATCTCGTGTTTGTTCACGATTTCGATTTTCACCACTTCTTCGATTATCTCTGCCACCTCTACGGTCTCCACCTCTGCGGTCCCCGCCTCGATCATCTCGTCGTTGGAATCCATCTCTACGGTCTCCACCTCTGCGGTCCCCGCCTCGATCATCTCGTCGTTGGAATCCACCTCTACGGTCTCCACCTCTGCGGTCCCCGCCTCGATCATCTCGTCGTTGGAATCCACCTCTACGGTCTCCACCTCTGCGGTCTCCACCTCTGCGGTCTCCGCCACGATCATCACGTCGTTGGAATCCACCTCTGCGGTCTCCACCTCTACTGTCTCCCTTTTCTTTACCACATCGATTACATTCGGTTCGGAATGCGAAATTGCTGTTATTGCATGATTTGCAAGTCCAGTCTTCTTTGAAACGATTTGACTCTCTTCCACCTCTACGGTCCCCACCTCTGCGGTCTCCACCTCTGCGGTCTCCACCTCTGCGATCATGGTTTCTTGTGTCCTTTTTTTGCCTAGGGGCAAAAACAAGAGTAGTTCCCACGAGCGTACTTGCATCGATATGAGGGTCTAGAATGACAATATTGGTGAGAGGGTCTCCAATTGGACCAATCACGCTGTCTATGCGGCCAATTGTTTCTCCCTTACCATCTTTCACTCGTTGCCCTAATCGAGGTACTGTGCCTTCAAATGTGGCTAAAACAGACCCTTCATGAGTCACTTTGACTACCGTGGCCTCGAAGGTCATGGTTCACTCGCGACGCCTAGCATACATGAGCGCTCCGATGATAGAGAGCATCGTAAATGCGATTCCAGGAGCAGGTAGACCACCAGGTTCCTCAGCAACAATATCTGTCACAGGCGGAGTGATAGTTTGGTCATTAAACAAGAAGGTAGTGTCTACAGTCTCAGTAATTGTCGTGCATTCATTCGATGAATCACAAGCATTTACTGTAACTGTGAATGTCCCTTCACCCCAAATTTCGAAGTTAATTGATTCACTAGACCACATGTTTCCACTGGTGGTAATTTGTCCTCCATTTGCCCCATCTATGTCTATTGTAAATGTGACATCTTCCCCATCAGGGTCACTGAAAGTTCCACTGACTTGCCATTGACTTCCATCCCATTCTGCGGATGAAACGGTAATGACTGGAGGAAGAGAGTCTTTCGTCAAAATCAAATCATAGGTGTAAACAAAGTCAGTCATCCCACTGGCTGTAGCATGAACTCTAACGTGTGCTTCTCCTGGGCTTAAGGATCCAGTATCTACTGTGATATCTGTAGGACCTCCATTTACAGTTCCGGTTTCAGAGGCTACAGCCCCTTCTTGGAAAATAGTCACGGTGACATCCATATTTGGTGACGATGAACTAGGTTCCAAGGTAAAGAGGTGTGAAGAAGTGATTTGGGTACTTGTTGCTAGAGTAAATGGAACAAGAAGGTGAAATGTTCTAGTTTCACCAGCTCGAACAGTACCATTATCATCTTCATCATATGGAGTACATGTTACAGTTCCCTGTCCACTATTTTGTGTTGTAACCCACCAAGAACCATTTGCATCTTCAACGATTGGCCAAGTTGAGGATGAGCATTGTAAATCGATTGCAGAAAATCCTGCTTCATCCGTTAGCCATAATCCTTGATCAACCAAGGACATGAATTCAGTATCTATCCCACCTGGTACAGATATTTGACTTGCATCAGCAGGAGCTGCAGTAGTCCATTGTACTGGGTCATTTGGAGGAGGAGGCTGATTTGTGAAGTCACCAAACATGTCCTGCCCTATTGGCCAATTACCTAGTTGGTATGTTGTGTGAACCAATACGGAAAGACTTCCATCTGTGTTGGATGTCACTTGTTCTGTGATTGTATTATCACTCTGGCAACCTCCAACTGGAGGAGTATCCCCCTGATTTGAAATCCCTTCCTGAACAATTCGCCCGTCGCATTCCTCAAACATGGCCAATCTCAATGGTTCACCATTCGCTGAATTTTTTGCAGGGAAGTTCATTTCAAGCTCTGCATTGGTCATGTTTGTAGTATTCATTGCAATGGTGAATGAATCTGCGCTTGCTAAATCAGCAGACCAAGTCATAGTTCCGTTTAGCCAAATGATTATCCTACATTCATCGGGGCCTGTAACTCCACTAGTGTCGCAATCCCTCGCTCCATTGGGGTCGGCTGGGGCAACAGGGATTTCATAACATTCTGCAGCTGGATTCATTGCAGATCCAGGTGGACAAGTACGATTCTCTGGGTGATTAGGTGGAAATAGGTTCCAGTATTCCAACTGCATTGGATTGTTGTCATCCTTTACCCAACTTGCATTCTTCCAATCCACTCCATCTCCACCTCTGTGTGGCAATCCAGTTCTGAATCCAAATCTTGGATTGGTTACCACGATGCAATCCTTGGCAACTTCTTCTATTGCATCTCGTTCTTGTGAAGAGAGCCAGCCATTATCGCCACCAGGTGCTCCAGTTTCCGCGATTAGATTATCCAAATCTGTTCTTACATTGTCTGATAAGGTTCCGTTTACGTATGCCACTGCTCGAACAAATGCCGTTTCATAGGTTGAATCAATATCTACATCGAATTTTGCATAAGAATATTCGAACATGTCTTCAAAGGTAATTCCTTCACAGGCATCTCCAACAAGTTCGGCTGCTCCCTGCCTCCCTTGTGTGTTCTGGGAGTTATCTTCAGCTGTTAGTGCAGCACTGGGGTTCGCACCCAAAAGGGTGAAAATAAGCAAAATCGTCAGCAGGTATCTGGTCTTCAACATGGGAATTCCATTTTGTCGACGCACATGGAAGGTAAAATACCATTTCATCAGATGTATGGTAAAAT
>JASLJW010000081.1 GCA_030747885.1 Candidatus Thalassarchaeaceae archaeon | reverse complement strand
TCCTCCCTCTCAACCTTTAGATTCTGTTTTACCAATTCCTTCATTCTCTTCTCTATTGCACGAAGATCTTCTTCACTAGGTGCTGGCATTTGAAAATCGTAATAGAAACCATGCTCAATAGGTGGTCCTATCGTTGGCTTTGCATCTGGAAAAATTTCCAAAACTGCTTGAGCAAGTAGATGGGCACAAGAATGGCGCAATATGTAGAGGCCCTCTTCAGTTGATCCGATGATAGGATGTACGCTACAATCAGACACAACTTCAAAGGACAAATCCACTTGATTTCCATCTACTAAAGCTGCAACTGCTCCTGACTTTCTACCATGAACATTCTTGATTATTTCTGCAACAGAAATACCCGTTGCATATTCATGTGGAGTATCGAGGCCGACATCAACATTCAACATCGACATGGCTCCACCTTGGCCTGTGGTTCAATCCGTGGATGAAGAAAGATTCCCTAGTAACATCACCAATCCATGTCTTCTGTTCTATCGATGTCAGAAACACGGACTGGTGCTGATTCATCCCATTCATCTTGAAAATCAGACATAAAATCCTCAGCATTTACTGGATTAAATTCAGGTTCTACATTGGTTTCAGGGGCTTCTACATCGGCTGTAGAATCTGATAATTCTGTTGATCCACCCTCAAATATAGATTCATCAAATACTTCACTAGGTTCGATTTCTAGAGTGGATTCTTCTTCTGATTCTAAATCAGAGGTAATTTCAGATAAATCTGCAACTTGGAATGATGACTCATCTGAATCTTCTGAAGGGGGCGGAGACGGAGGCCCTGGTGGAGGCCCCATCATCGGAGGACCGGCTGGAGGAGCATCCATCGGAGGGCCAGTGTGAGAATCAGATATTGGTGGATCTAACGGTGCAAGTGGGGTTGGTTCTTCTTGTTCTACTTCAGAAATTCCTGCTTCAAATGCCGAATCTAGAGAAGGAGAATTGTCATCTACCGGTTCT
Organism: Candidatus Thalassarchaeaceae archaeon; assembly: GCA_030747885.1. Lineage (GTDB taxonomy): Archaea > Thermoplasmatota > Poseidoniia > Poseidoniales > Thalassarchaeaceae > MGIIb-N2. Next base: position 7,747 of record JASLJW010000081.1, on the reverse strand, counting down.
GGTTCGGGAAGAGAATCAAGTTCTTCACGAGCATCTTCCATGTCTGCGAGAGTCTTGGCAAAAGCATCTTCAATGGTCATGACATTGCTGCCATCTCCGCCCGACATGAGACTTCGGAAGATTGACTTCGACTTCAATCCAACCCTCAAATTCTATTCTTCTTCGAATGAGGATTCGGGTGATGGTTGAAGGTCTAATAAGAAACTGAAAACGGTGAAAACGATACCAAGACAGAGAACGAATTCCCATGCAGCGGCGACCTCTAATGCCGGATATTGTCGAGAAGTACAAAATTCCATCATATCACTAGGAGATTGATTCCAAGTATCCCAATCAAAATCCTCGGTCCAAACTGATGCCTGATTGGTTAGCATTTGCCATAATCCTACAATAGCAGCTACAGCAGGTATTCCTCGGGCAAGAATAATCTTGCGAAAGATAGGGGTGCCCCAATGAATCCTAGCCGTCACTACCCATGCCATCACGCACCAATAAATTCCTTTGTAGAATATCTCTCCAGCATATTTTCCGTGCATATACCCATTAACATCCCAAGGTGTTTGACCAACCATGAACGTAGAATAAGCAGCAACCATCCCAGGTAACAATGCTGCATGGTTGATGATATGCCATGCAAAATGGGCTTCTTTTTCCATCAATCTCTCTCGATTAAATAACTGAATTTCAATCATCATCCATACCACAGTTACAGTGGTAAGAACTGTACCAAGTGAAAATAAGGTGTCTCCTGGTTCAAATAAATCAAAATCAGAAATAAATGGCATAAATGGCTTACAACCACTAGCTACCCAAGCAACGTAACAAAGAATCATCCAACCTAAAGTAATCCCAGTAAACAAGAGAATTGACAACCTGCGACGTTTCCAATCCTCCATATTTGATTCAAGAAATGATACAATATAGATTCACGGTACATCCAATTAAACCGAGCCTTGATGTTCAATGTCTCTTTGAGATGTATATGGAACGGCGAATCGGGGTAATTGTGAACCCCGATGCAGGGCTAGGTGGACGTCTAGCATTGAAAGGATCTGATGGCATGGCAAAAATTGCTAGAGAAAGGGGTGCAGAAGACCGGGCGGGCCCTAGAATGAGAGAATCATTCGAACACCTAAGTTCAATTATCCAACTCTCTTCGATTTCTTGGGACGAGATACACTGGTTTCTTCCTAAAGGAAGAATGGGGGGGGAATGGATTCCAAAAGAAATGAAAAATGTGGGAACTTGGACTCACATTTGTGACACCCCAGATTCGACTTCTGCAACCGATACAGTTCAGGTAGTTCATTCTTTAATCGAACAGAATGTTGAACTCATTCTCTACGCAGGGGGTGATGGAACTACAAGAGATATTATTGGATCATTGGAAGAAATCGATTCTTCTTCGACACCCATACTTGGAGTTCCGGCAGGAGTGAAAATGCATAGTGGAAGTTTTGGAGCTTCACCAAGATCTACTGCTGAAGCATTTGCAGCTTGGTTTTCCGGAGACTTATTGGTTGCTCAAACAGAAGTTATGGACCTAGATGAGACTCTCTATCGTGAAGGTGAATGGGTGGTTAAAATGTACGCTGAAGCCATGAGTCCAGGGAGTCCACGATGGATGCAAGGTTCAAAACAACGCATAGAACGAATTTCTGAAATTGAAATCCTAGAGGGGCTTGCTGAACATATACATGAGACAATAGAAGATGATCCAGAACTCCTTGTAATATGGGGGAGCGGGGGCACTTTGAGAACAATAGGTGAATCAATTGGATTTACTATCACAGTCTTAGGAATTGATGTGACTCTAGGAAAAGAAAACAAAGGCACAGATTTAAATGAAAAACAATTGATAGAAGTGATAAAACAACATAAATCACAATTCAAAGAAAATGCTAGAATCCTGACACTTCTATCTCCTATGGGGGGACAAGGATTTCTGATTGGGAGAGGAAATCTGCAATTATCTCCAACTGTTATTCGTTCAATAGGAATAGACAACATATTGGCAATTGTCACACCGGCGAAACTAGCGACTCTTAACACTCTTAGAATAGATACAAGTGATTCAAATCTAGATTTAGATTTTCAAGAAAAAAAGTACATGAAAGCGCTACAGGGGTATCGAACTACACGATTAATTCGAATTTCTGCTGAATAACAATCGCGAAAATGTTCAACACCTCTTACTGCCCGTACAGTGGCATGGACCTACGCCGAACGTCTCTCATCCTCGTCCTGCTGATGCTAGCATCAACTACAATTGCAATGTTAGATAATAGTCAATATTCACCTATTCAGGAAGAGGAAAATTCAGAAACTTCTGCTAGAAGTGGAGCAACTGCTTGGCTTCATGATAGAGCAGATAGTCTCGGTAATGCAGGCTCTCATTCCAGTATTGAGCAAGCACCTGATGGTACCCTATGGGTTGCACATACGAAGGATAGCGATTTATGGGTAACCAATAATGCTGCAGGTTATTGGAATAGTGAACAGATTTACACTTTCGGATCTACTGGTCGATTAGCAAATTTACAAATCGATTCATCAGGGAATCCTAGAATTGCTCATTTCGATGCTTCTGAACATATTATTCGCATTTCTAGGTTCGATGGTTCATCATGGTCAACATCTACTGTTGCTCCAGGAGAGGATACTGGAGATGAAGGACCATACGATGGAAATGAAGGTAGGATTGGATTCCAAATCGATGCTAATGGAGGAGAACATTATACCTATTTGACTGGAGATGATGATTTAGCATATTCAAAATTCGTGAATGGACAATGGAGTACAGAAATCATCGACAATGGAGATGGAGAAGCAGAAGAATACTCTGGAAATTCAAGGGTTGGGAGATGGAGTGATCTTCTAATTGATGATTCAGGAACCCTAAATGTCGTATACAGTGGTTATCAAATTCAAGCTTCATACAGTCCAATAGATGGTAGCATTGAGAGGGCATGGTACAATGAATTCATTCGCCATTCTACTCTCACCCCTGGAGGTTGGACGATTTCTACTGTAGTCTCCAATGCAACTGGAGATAACACGGAATACTATTGGCTATCAGGGGCTTTTGATGCCGCTGGAACATTACACATCGCCTATCAGAACTACAGTGGAAGTTGGTTTGGTGGTGAAAGTGTTTGGTTGGCTACTTCAGGAAGTGGGGGCTGGAATTCAGAACGAATACATGATGGGGATTCAGATGGAAACTATATCCGACTAATGTTCGATTCAAATGATAAACAAAAGATTTCTTGGTATGATGATTCGGCAGATGATGCTATTCTGATGCGTGAAGTTAGCAGTGGTTACGAAGTCGTTACAGTAGCCGATTCAGGAAATGTTGGAAGTTACATCGATATGGTTCTAGATTCAAATGATGAAGAAATTTTCTCGTTCTATGACGCTACTGAAGAAGATCTAATTGTTGCAATTCCGGGTCAAGACGAAGATGGGGATGGAGTTGTTGATGCAGTAGATCGATGTCTCGGATCATCACCTACAAGAAGAATCGATAACCATGGGTGTGAGTGGATACAAGGAGAATTGAGCACCCAAACCGACGACTTTGCATATCTAGAATCTGCAACCACTTCTGATGGTATTCATCAAATGGTCATGTTTGAAGGATATGAAAAGGGAACCAATGCTTGTGACATGGTTGATGGTACCAACAATAACGATTCTAATGATTGTAATCTTATTCACTTCTCATTCGATGGTACTTCAAGCCAACGTACCACGATAGATGAAGAAGCAGAAAGTGGGAGATATGCAGATATTGTTGCTCTTTCTGATGACTCTCTAGCAGTATCTTACATGCAAATACTTGAAAGAAATGCATTCAATACAGTTACTTCTACAGCAGCCAAGGTAGCAATAAAAACGAGTGGAAGTTCTACTTGGGCAACTACCACTCTAGAAGTTGGAAACTCCACAGGATGGTATACTGATATTGCTGCTTCAGAGAATGGAAGTATTGGAGCAGTTTGGGTCGACCAAGATGCTTCACTTGTCAGATTCTCATTGCATGATGGGACACAATGGGGTGAGCCTGAGACTGTTGCTATCAATTCTACATTCCCTAGAATTGGGTTCGTGGGTGATGAGGCAGTGATATTTTATCGAAATACAGATGATAGAACTATCGAAGTAGCTACCAAAAATGGAAGTGAATGGGAATCTACTTCCATCATCAGTCAGTACAGTGGATTCTATCGTCCAGACATTGCTACTGGTTCTGATGGAACTCTATGGTATGTCGTTCAAAGAGGAACTGATTCAATCGATGATTTGGATTGTGATTCTATTCACGAGTGTAATATTTTGCTCATCAATTACGATTCAAATGGTGTTGGTTCAATCATTGACTTAGGTCCCGCTGATACAAGCACTGGTGTTTACCCCTCAGTGACTGTTGATGAGGCAAATCGTCCACATATTGCGTGGTTTAGTCCAGAGGATAATGGAGTCATTGTGGCAGCACAAACTCCAAATGGATGGGAACAGAGTTCTATTAGTCATTCAAGAAATTCAGGCTATTATGTTGAAATTATTACAGATGAAAACGGATGGGAGACTGTTTTCTCATTCGATAGAGAAGATAATGCAACAGTGGTTCATCTTACCCGAGAACCCACCGAACAAGATCATGATTTGGTGGCTGATGATGTAGACAATTGTCCAAACACACCATTCGGTGAAATTGCAGATAGTAACGGATGTTCTGTATCTCAAAGGGACAGTGATAACGATGGTGTCTTAGATAGCGAAGATTTGTGCCCATATACTAACTCAAATGAAGCCTTGCAAGTAGATTCAGATGGTTGTGGAGAAAGTCAACGAGATACTGACAATGATGGAGTTGTTGATGCGGTTGATCAGTGTCCAGGAACCCCAGTTAATACTGTCGTAGACAACAAAGGATGCGACGAATCTAATCGAGATTCTGACGATGATGGAATAAATGACCTGAATGATTTGTGCCCCAACACGCCATATTACGATGTAGATAAGGTCGATTCTGATGGATGTTCACCTACTGAGAGAGATACTGATGGAGATGGGGCGTTTGATGACTTTGATCGATTCCCAGAAGACCCAACTCAAATCTATGATTCAGATAATGATGGGTTTGGAGATAATGAATCAGGAAATAATGCTGATGATTGTCCATTCGAATTTGGAACATCTACAGGAGAGAAATTAGGATGTCCAGATATGGATAATGATGGAATTGTGGATGATCTTGATGACGACAAAGATGGCGATGGTACTCCAAATATCGATGACGCGTTTCCTAATGATAGTACAGAATGGAGTGATATAGACCTCGATGGTTATGGTGGAAACATTGACCCAGATGACGATAATGATGGTGCAGGTGATCAAGAGGAAATTGATTGCGGTAGTGATCCATTGGACGCAGATTCATTACCTCCAGATGAAGATAGTGATGGAATATGTGATCTTTTAGACACCAATGAAGAAAATGGAGACGGAGTGAATAATCCACCTTCCTCAGAAGATGCTCAAGGAAGTATGGCGACTGCAGTAGTTGTAGGAATCTCGGCAATCATCCTAATTATTGCAGGAATTGGAATATTCCTTTTCACACGTAGTGGATCTGATGTTGTTACTGGAGCAAATATGCAAGCTGCAGAAGCAAGTACCACCTCTTCAAGTTCTCAACAAGGAGAAATGGTTCCTACAAATCGACCGTGTGGAAAATGTGGTGCGCCAGGACTAGTATTCATTCCAGCATACCAACGCCACTATTGTCGAGTTTGTTCACAATATGAATGATTAAAATTCGCGGCCTAGTGCTGCCTTGATTAAGCCATGAAATGGTGGGCTTGGTCGATTAGGTCGACTCTTGAACTCAGGATGATATTGCGTTCCGAAGAAATACGGATGTCCAACCATCTCAATGATTTCCATTCGAACTCCTTCAGTATCTCTTCCTACAAATCGTAAACCCGCAGCTTCAAGATCTTCTACCATTTCTGGATTTACCTCGTATCGATGACGGTGGCGTTCATGTATTTCCATAGCACCATTGTATAAACGGTAGGCGGCACAATCTGTCGTTTGCAAATTGGTTTGTCTGCTACCTAGTCGCATTGTTCCACCCATATGTGTTCTACTACCTTCTGGCATGAAAATAACCGTTGGATGAGGTGTGTCTTCATCGAATTCAGTACTATTTGCTCCCGTTAAACCAAGGACGTTTCTCGCAAATTCAATGGTTGCAATTTGTAATCCAAGACAAACTCCCAAGTATGGAATTTTGTTCTCTCGAGCGTATTTAGCTGCTAGTATCTTACCTTCAATTCCTCTATCTCCAAATCCTCCTGGAACTAGAATCCCATTGGCTTCCTTAATCATTGACCATGAACGAGTATGTTCATCATTTCCTTCATTTGAAGATTCCAAATCTGATGCTTCAATCCAATCAATATGGAGATTTACTCCTTCAGCAAGAGTTGCGTGCTGGAGTGCTTTGATAACACTCAGATATGAGTCTGATAACCCTGTATATTTTCCAACCATTGCAATTCGAACATCACCACTTAATTCATCCATTCTTTGAGCAAGTGCAGCCCATTCTTCCAACAGTGGCCGATTTGTAGAAACCTCAAGTCCTAAACGATCACAGATACCAGTAGTAGCACCTTGTTCCTCTAACATCATAGGTACACGATATATGTTGGAAACATCATGTGCGCTGAAAACTGAAGACTCTGAAACATGACAGAATAGTGAAAGTTTGGTCTTAACATCCGACAATATTGGTTCAGATGACCTACATACCAAGAAATCAGGTTGAATACCTGAAGCCATCAAACCCTTCACTGAATGTTGAGTAGGTTTGGTCTTTTGTTCACCAACAACTCCGATGACTGGTACAAGACTAACGTGAAGAAAACAAATATTTTCACGACCAACACGGAATTGAAATTGGCGAAGTGCTTCAACAAAGGGAGCCGATTCAATATCCCCTACTGTACCACCCAATTCAATTACACATACATCTGGAGTTTCATCACTACCATCTGATGGAGTATGCGCAATCCTTTCTATTCTATCTTGAATCTCATTTGTGATATGTGGGACAACTTGTACCGTTTTGCCAAGATAATCTCCTTTTCTCTCCCTTTCTATCACCGAAGAATACACTTTGCCAGTTGTGAGGTTATTATCTCGATTAAGTGTGACATCGAGAAATCTTTCGTAATTGCCGAGATCTAGATCCACCTCGCCACCATCATCCAAAACAAAGACTTCCCCATGTTCAAATGGACTCATGGTCCCAGCATCTGAATTCAGGTAGGGATCAATCTTTACCGCAGTAACTCGATATCCTAACGATTTCATCAGAACACCGATGCTGCTCGCGGTGACTCCTTTACCGATTCCACTGAGGACGCCCCCCGAGACTACGATGTACTTCATGCAATCAACGGGGTTTTCAGCCGTCCGCGTTGGCCTATGAACGTTCCCGGAAATTCTGTCTTTTCCAGTTGTCTATTAACACATGAATCATCAAGTATCGAGTCTGATGTCTTGGAACATGGACAGGTCAACAGGACGAGTCCTAGTGACTGGCGCATTGGGCCAAATTGGTACCGAATTAGTTGAAGCGTTAAGACAGAAGTATGGGGGAGAGAACGTTATTGCTACTGATGTTCGTGAATCTGAGAGTTGTCAAATTCTTGATGTAATGGACAAA
>JASLJW010000080.1 GCA_030747885.1 Candidatus Thalassarchaeaceae archaeon | reverse complement strand
GCAAGTATTGATTTATACAAAATGGTAACATCCTCTGGAAACCATCAGATTGCAGTGTACAATGTATTCGAAGACTGGGATGAATCCAATGTTAATTGGGTGAATTCAAGTTCAGGTAATTCATGGTCAACTCAATCTGGTTATCTTGATAATTCAATGTCGCCAATTAGTATTACAACAGTCAATTCAACCTATGGATGGTATTCGTGGGATGTTACTGCAGCAGTTCAACAAGCTAGGATTCGAGGAGATGATGTGGTTCGATTATTGTTCAGAGATATTGCTGATCCTACCAACTCCAATGTCTACTTCGCAACCTCAGAATATAGTCAGAATTCGTTTTCTCCTCGATTAAACATGGTATATTCTGCAGGTAGTACATGGGTTCCAGACGATGCATCTTCGACAGATCCAGCCTTCGGAACATCGTTTACATTCTGGAATTCGACAGCTTTGCTTCCTACTCCACCAGATTCAGTCAATCTTTCTTGGAGCCATTCATTGACGAATCACTCATGGGATTTCCAAGTAGATACTAATCCATTTTTCTCTGATTCTGATTCATTTAACAGTGTTTCAAACAGTACTTTGTTTGCTACTACTGCTGGAACCCCCTCCTCTACTTCTTTCACTTTCCCAGCAACTACGTCTTGGGACGATGAATGGTATTATTGGAGGGTTCGAGGCGTTGAAAATGGTCAATATGGAAATTGGACAGAAGGAGGGTCCTTCAGGGTCCCAAGTTCTGTATTTGGGGCTTCAGATGGTTCTGGAAACTATACAATTACATTGGAGCGAGGCCTTGTTTTCGAGACCAGTGGAGCACTTCCATCATTCCCGGATACCTACATCGATAGTGCTGGAGGTCCAGGACAGACTCAGAACCATGGAACATCCCAATCACTGAATGTAGGAGCATCCCAAACAGCTGGAGCAGTTGTGGTATCTCTAATAGAGATGGATTTGGGCGAATTGCCCTTCCAATCCACTACTCTTCCTACTGGAGTAACTCTTCGACTTCATCGTTCGAATTATCTTGGCAGTGGTACCCATACAGTAGGAATTCATGATTGTGGGAACAATACCTGGGCAGAGGATACAGTTTCTTGGAGCAACTATATTCCTGGACAAAAATGCAGTACAACTGCTTCTGCATCAATCACGAGGGTCGCTACAGGTTCATCTACATGGTACGAATGGGACATCACATCAATTGCTAGGAATGCATTCACTAATCAGAATGGAAGAATGACGATGGCATTGATTACTAATTGGACAGGAACTCTTTACTTTGAGTCGGCTGAATCTAGTAGCAACAATCCACCAGAACTTGTTTTTGATTATGTAGACAATCCAAATGGAATTACGCCACCACCACAGGTAAGTTTGCAATCTCCGTCAAATCTAGATGTATTGTTTGAGGAAAATGGGTATCTGCTTGAACCTCAATATCGCCCTACTCTAAATTGGGCGGCTGCAACTGGCGCTTCAGGATATATACTCCGTTTGGTGAATGAGTCTTCTACATACACTCAGCGTTCTTGGTTAGACTCTGGTTTCTCAACCAATGGTTTGTCTTGGACCCCTTCATTTAATCTTGATACAGATACCCTATACTCATGGGATATCCAATCAATCGCTGGCTCAATCCCTGGTGCTCGTTCAGCATCATGGTCCTTTGCAGTAGGTGATCCGGATACTTCCAGCCTAGGCAATCACCTTTACAGCATTACATATGGAGAAGGGGAAGCAGCGAATGTATTCCAATATCCAAATATCCATGATTCTACAATCGATGAATCTGATCCATCTGAGGTTTTTGTTGATCGTGATTTAGAGGTTGGAATCGGATGTGGAGATACAGGAGGAACTTCAACCACGAATGAATGTAGGAGTATTGTATGGTTAGACTTGGGACAGATCCCACTACCTTCAAATCTCAACCCACATAGTGGAAAATTGAAGATTCATCTTGACAGTGTTATTTTGGCGGATACATCATTTATTGATGTAAGTGCACATATGTTGTTGAATCAGAATTACTCTGAGGTGTCTTCTTCCTGGGATGATGCTTCGTATGGTAATGCATGGGATACTCCCGGAATGCGCAGTGGTGTAGATTATGCAACGTCTCCATTGGACACTGTAAGAATATACAACACAAACGGGAATGCATGGTTTGAGTTCGACATTAGCGATGCTATGACGTCGATGTATGGTGTTCTTGGGATAGTTTTGATTGGAACTCCAGATACATCAGGTGGCCGCATTGTGGTAGAGTTCGACAATTCAGAGGATAGTACCTATCACCCTCAATTGATATTGAATTATACAAACGTATACGATATTCAAATTTCAGGACCATCATCTACTGATGCAGATACATCTGTTACGTTCACTGCAACATTGGTAGATGCGAGTGGTAGTACACTAACTGGAAATGTAGCATGGAGTAGTTCTAATCTAGGCTCAATTTCCAGTACTGGAATTTATACTCCACAAATTGCCGGAAATGAAACGATTACAGCCCGCTTTGGACAAGTAACCAAAAATTTGGCTCTCTCAGTAGATCATGGTACCCCGGTGCAGTTAATTCCAGATAAGACAACAGCAGCCCTGAATGCAGATCAGAATCTTTCAGTTTCAGCAATCGTAGTCGACCAATTTGGCAATGAAGTAGATGGCGAAACAGTTCTTTGGTCAGTAACCAATGGTTCCTTCACATCAACAGGCGTAATGACTGCATCAACTTCAACTCCATCTGCATCAGTAGTATACATGCCTTGGTTGACTGGTGCTCAGACCATTACTGTCTCATGGGGCACCAGTTCTGAGACAATTTCTGTCGTCGTATCTACAGGAGCACCGCATCATCTGGTCGTTTCAGGATGCCAATTATTGACTGCAGGAACTACTTGCACATACACTTGGGTTGTAGAAGATGTAAGATTCAATGAGATGCCTGCTCTACAAGCAGGAACGGTCTCGTGGTCAGTAGATAATGGAAATATAACCTCCGCAGGTGAATTTACTGGAGACCACGTTGGAAATTGGACCATCACAGCGAGCAGCAGTGTGGGAGTCTCAGGAACATATGGTGTGGAAGTAACATTTGGAGCAATTGATCACGTTATTCTGGTAGCTGATTCAACAGAACTCACTGCTGATGAGACAACTGGATTTACTGTAACATCAGTTGACGTCCGAGGCAACACATTCCAATTCCCACAAGCGAATGGAGTTTGGACCTCCAATAATGGGACATTCTCACAGGATAATGCTTCCCTAGTATCATGGACACCTTGGTCAAAGGGCCAGCAATGGGTACAAGTCTCAGTGTCGGGTGTTATCTCAAATCAGGTCGTGATTTCTGTCATAGATGGTGCACCTGTTCAGATGGATCTTCGAGTTACTGGAGGTTTCTCTCAAGCAACAGCAGGCGAGATACTGAATTTACGTGCGTTTGTTATTGACCAAAGAGGAAATCAGAAACCAGTAACTCCTGAAAATTGGTTGATTACTACTCCTGGTGGGAATCAGGATTGGATTGTAATCGATGGTGCTTCAGCAAATTTCTATGCTTACACAGAAGGAGACTGGACGATTCAAGCGGCTCTAACTTGGACTGATGGTGTGACGACTGTCCCTCTCACTGCTTCTGAGACTGTGACTGTGGTACCGGGGAATCTTGCAGACGTAGAGATTCAAGGATCAGATGATTATACTTTGACTGCGGATGATTCGATTTCTCTTACAGTGGTTGCCAAGGATATGCAACAAAACATCGTTGAAGCAGATTCACTCAGATGGTATATTCATGATCTCTCGGTATCCACTCCTCCTGGAGAATGTGGTGCTTCATTAGATTCAGATGAAATTACCACCGAAGTAGAATCTACAGGTTCTTGGGCAGCAGGTGTAGAAGGAATATACCGAATATGTGCAATTCAAAATGGATATCAGGACAGCATAAATGCAGAGGTATCACATGGTGTTGCAGTTCGAATCTGGCACGTAGCTGAAAAGGATTTGATGGTGGCCGGAGAAATGGTAGATGTGCAATTGTATGCAGAGGATTCTGCCTTGAATAGATTTGAGATTGCTGAAACATCATGGGATGACCCTCTTGTTTGGGATATCGATAATGATAACACTGGTGCTTATGTATTCAAGAAGACCACAGTTGGAATTTACGAACTTGAATACACACACAATGGTCTTTCAGAAATTTGGACAGTTGAAGTAATTGCAGCTAACTTGGATTATATTGTTCTAACAGCAGATAAGACTGAAGCAGAGCAACAGGGAGTGTTGTTGGTCTACGCATTTGGATACGATGAATGGAACAATCAGGTGCCTTTGAATGACCCATATATCGTTGCTTCAGGTCACGAATATGTTGCATCAGGTCCTCAGAGTTGGGAGATTACTCTAATTGCATCTGGAGCAAGCTCCATTACCGTTGCAGATCAGGGTGAATCCGCATCTGTGGCAATTAGTTCAATTGGCACAATTCCCGGATTCTTTGCCGCGGGCGGCCCACTCTATTACGCCGCAGCAGGACTAATCGGCCTTCTTGTTCTTGCATTACTCATCTTTGTTGTAGTAATTCTTCGAAGAGGTGGCGGCGATGATTATGACGATTACGATGACGATGACGATGACGATGATTACGATGACGATGATGATATCAGCGGCCCGGTTGCGGGACCCTCAGGACCCGTAGCTGGCCCTTCAGGTCCTGCTTCAGGTCCGTCCGAATCTCCTGCTGCTGTTGAAGAAGCAGATGAAGAGAGTGCCGATGATGACGGAGTAACGGTGGATGAGGATGGTACGGAATGGTGGGAGGATACAGATGATGGAACCTGGTATTTCCGCACACCTGATATGGATGATTGGGAAGTCTTTGAGGAATGATAACTCATGTCCAGAAAAGTCGGCCTAGTGCTGTTTCTTGTCTCTATGTTCCTTTTAGGAACCTCTACATGGGCTCCTGAATATGAGTTATTAGATGTCCAGAAATCATATGCTCCTATTGAGACAGATAATGGAAATGGAACTTGGACAATTCAGTATCAAGATGATGGGACGGGTGGTTTCAGTGATGCTTCAATCAGGAGTGATTTACCAACTCAGGTGAATACCAGTTCTGAAACGATTACAATTGGTTCAGATCCTTTGAATGGGACTCAAGAACGTGGCCTATTTGGTTTAGATCTCTCAACAGTTGGATTTTGGAATAATGCTACAATTGTCGAAGCAACTCTAGAATTAACAATCCATACTGCTCCTTTGGGTGAAACTAGTGTCATGAGTTTCATGACCTATCGTGATTGGGTGGATCCTAGTTGGATTGGAGCAACTCCTGCCGTCCCATGGACTGAACCAGGTGCCGATTCCAATTCAGATTCGGGTGGCCCCGATACATTCGTTGTCACAGATTCCTCGGCCACAACTTTGTCATTGGATATAACTGAAAATTTGAGAGTTGGGCAGGCTAGAAATGCTCAAGGAAATGGTGGTTTTGTTGGTGTAATGGTAATGAGTGCAGCATGGAATAATGACACCTACTTGCCTTCATCACTGTCTGTTTTTTCCTCTGATGCTTCTCTATCATTTGTTCGTCCAACTTGGAATATTCTAGTACAATGGTCTAATCCCCCTGCGCTCTCATCAGTAGATCCTGAATGGGTGGATATTGAGCCAAGATTTGGTCAAGCATCGGCCGATTCAGATACTCCATTGAAAGCTCAGGTCAGACATGCAGATGGTAGCATCTCTTCATCTCCAGTAACTTGGAATCTTATGGGGGGAACTGGTACAGTAGACCCTAGTGGTTTGTTTACCCCTCAATTCTCAGGCCTCGAATTTGTTTGTGCTGAAACAATCAATGGCATTACGAATTGCATCATTCTATTGGTTACCCCGGGTGTTCCTGTATCAATGTCTATATCTCCATCGAATGCAACTTTTCCTGTTGGAGTTGAGATTCAATTATCTGCCTTGTATTCAGACATGAAAGGAAATGAATTCCCTGCCTCTCCACAGTGGTCTGCAGATGCGGGCACAATTCATTCCAATGGGACCTATGAAATCACTGAAGTTGGCACTCATAGAGTCGATGCATCTGCTGCAGGATTAACTGCATGGACGAATGTAACATTAGTTGCAGGTGTTCCGGCCGCCTTGTTGATGCCGCAGAATCTTACCGTTTCTTCTGGAGAAAGAATATCTGTATTACCAATTGCAGTTGATGGGCTAGGGAACCCTGTTGAATTGGCATTAGCCGGCGACCTAACTTACACAGTTGGTTCAGGAACTGTTGATTTTTCAGGAATGTATACTGGAGCAGCCGTTGGAACTTGGACAATAGATTGTCAAGCCACACTTGGAGCATCCGGATCAACTGAAGTTGAAGTTACTGTAGGGGACCCACTGAGTATTTCGCTTGTCCACCCAAATAGAACAGTAGCTGCAGATGAGGCCGTGCCTATTCCTGTATTGTGGATTGATGCGTATGGAAATGAGGTTGAAATGCAAATTCCACTCTCGGCTTGGACTACAGAAGATGGTGGTTTTAGAAATGGAGAAAATGGAACCACAGAATGGTTACCAAGAGACATTGGGACATATTGGGTACGCGTGGATTATGAGAACCTTACAGATACAATTGATATCGAAGTAGGTGCAGGTGGCATTTCTAGCGTGTTAATCGATTCTGATTCTAATACATTGCAGGCAGGGGAGGAATCATTTCTCCAGATGAAGGCGCAAGATTCCTTGGGCAATCAGAGAATATTGGATGCAGTTTGGAGCAATTCAGACGGTGGTCCAAATCCTGTTGTTTTCGCAAATGGTGCAACATTCACACCATTACAAATTGGAACAGTAACCTTACAGGCAGTTGCAACAGAAGATGGAGTTCAATATACTGCGACACGCACCTTCGATGTTATTCCTGGACGCCTTGTTCGAGTCTCTTTTGAGGGCGATGGAATTACTATGACCACTGATGATTCTCTAGAGTTACTTCCTATGGGTTTTGATTCACTTGATAATCCAATAACTGGGCTCCAATTTAATTGGACAGTCAATGGGGAAGATATGACCTCAGAGATTCGAGATGCAGGAAATGTGTTCTTTCCCACTTTAGTGGGTGATGTCCAAATTGAAGGGATGGCTGCAGGTCGTGCTGCTAGGGTTGACTTACTCGTTCTTTCAGGCCTCCCACAGAGTCTTTCGATTTCTCATGATTTTTCAAATGGGCCGCTGCCAGGTGGAAGTGCTGTGATCCTTACTGTCTCAGGAGTAGATTTAGCAGGCAACGAGAATCCAATTGATGGAGTAACATGGAGTATATTGCAAGATGCAGGACAAATTATCTCTGGAGATTCACCTGGAGAATACATCTACGAAGTTGGTAAGACTGGGTCATGGACTTTGATTGCTAGAAAAGGAGTGGCAGATGTCACCCTTTCAATAACTGTAGAACCAGGTGTGCCTGATCGAATTTCAATAGAAATAGACGAAGAGAAACGAAGTACACTTTCAGAGGGAGATATTGTTGATTTTGGTGTACTTGTTTTGGATGCGTCTGGGAATCAAATTTCAGTCGCCCCCTCACAGATTGTTGTAGAAACAAAGGTTGGAGATGCAGAACACCTTCAATCAAATATTTGGCGAATTGAGATAGATGGCTATGGAGAGAATGTACCATTTACAGTAAAATATCTGGAATTAGAACAAACTATCTTCGTTACGGCTTCACCAAGTGCTCTTTCAATGCTGACTGATTCAACCATGGGCCAAATTGCTATTGGTTCAGTTTCAGTAGTACTTTTGCTAGCAGTGATGTTGGTACTCTTACCTAGATTCCGGAACGAAGCAGACGAAATTTACGAAGAAGAACCTAATTCTGATGAAAGTACAGCATCTTCCTCTCCACCCGCTGGAGTGTCATTCAGTGCTCCTCCGTCTTCTGCATTCGGCACTTCATCACATCGAAGGGGCCGGCATCGTTCTTCTGCATCCATGTCTCCTTCGTGGGGGGCCTCTCAAGATAGGCAGAATTCTGCAAACATGGCTGCCATGGGTGCAGCAACAACTATCTCACATCAAGCTCAGATGAACCAAACTCCACAATCAAATATCCAACCTTCAGTATCCAATCCTATTCAGGCACCCCCAAGGCCAAAGGGATTGGATAATGATGAGGCTCCAGTACAAGATGCACCTGCAAAAGCGGTCAATATTGAACCAGAGCCCGAAAATCATGTCCCACAAGAACCAGTTTCTACAGGGGTGATGGCTGCTTGTGAGGGAACTATACAAGGACAGACTGGATGGTATCATGATGGGGCAGGTAATACGAGTTATTGGCAAGTTGATGAGGGAGGATCATGGACACGTCTAGGTTGATGGTAGCCCTTATCGCCATCCTTCTTGTCTCTCATTTGCCCCCTCAAGAACCACTTGATGATTCCTCAATTCCCCTTTCAACATCTGGACGGTCATGTTCAGGAAGTACCGCGGTTCAATCGATTGAGATACTCCCTCCAGGTCCAGTTATTCTTTCAGCAGATGAGGTTCAAGATTTCTCTTTCACTCTGAAAGATGGTTCAGGGAATCCAGTTTCCGCAGGTTACGATCATGGTTCAAATGGGGGGTCCACAGTGATGTTGGGTGGAGACCAGTTCCGTTTTTCTCCATCTGGGCTTGGACAAGCATCAGTTTGGATTTGTTCTGGAAATGTCAATCGAACAGTCACAATTAATGTGGTCATTGGAACAGTCGTGGGATTAGAACTTGCAACCGATGATGTAGAAGTAACTGCGGATGAATCAATCGATTTAATTCTTGAAAGAGTAGATCAGCAAGGATACCGTCAGGCGATTGTGGTCCCTACTAGTAACTGGACATTGCCTGAAGGATCATCACTTGAATTGTTACAAGGCGGTAGTTTTCGTTGGACGCCTAATCATGATGGAAATCAGACATTAATTGTCGAAGATGGTGGTTTTATTGCAGAAATGGAAGTAATAGTTACTCACGGCTCAGCTCGACGTCTCGCCATTTCTTCATCTTCTCCACTTAGTGGAATTACTGCTGATGACACATTAATACTCGAATCTCAATGGGAGGATATTCGAGGGAATCGATGGTCTGCTAATGCTTCATGGGAGCTTGAAAATGGCCTCTCTGGACTCAATTCTAGCTTTGGTTCAATAGTTTCGTTTGAAGCAACTCTTGAAGGCCTAGTTACAATTCTAGCAGAAGCAGAAGATCCGATTACGCCTTCCATAATTCGAACAGCCTCAATCAGTTTTGTCGTCAACCCAGGTCGATTGATTTCTTTGGAGATTGATGGGCATTCAACCACTATCCCAGTCGATGCCCCATTTGATCTAAATCCTAGAGGTTTTGATGCAGATGGTAATTCAGTAGATTTGACTGGTCTAGTATGGTCGATTGTTGAAGGTAATTCCCCTGAATCATCTATTAATTCGCTTACCTACAGTTTCACACCGACAATTCCTGGGCAACATCGGATTGTTGCCACACTTGGTTCAAGAGTAACTTCAGCAACTATCGAAGTAGAACAAGGAGTACCATCATACATCGAGGTCCGTACCGATGGAGATCTTGCTTTATCGGTACAGACAGGTTTGGAACTCAATCTGAGCGTCAAGGGATTTGATCTAGCAGGTTCATCTTATCCAGTAGATGTTGAATGGACAGTTCCAACGGGTTTTGGTTCGATTGAGGCATCGTCTGCAGGAACTGGGAGTTTTGTCTATCTAGCAGAGGGTGTTGGGACTGTACAGATTACTGCAACGATTGGGGATACATCTTGGCCTCTTCTAATTGGAGTACTTCCTGGCCCACCCCATACCCTTGAATTTGATATCAAGGGGGAATTGAAGCAAGGTCAGACTGTTGAAGTAGATGTGCGTGCCTATGATGTTGCGAACAACAAGGTGACGATTGCAGTATGTGCAGTTGAATTTGATACTTCGGCAGGTGAAATGGAATGTGTCGAAGGACGGTGGATTTTGGATTTGAAGGGAGAAGGAGAGGTTCGCTTAGAAGGTAGATATGATGATGGTTATGGTCTGGAATATGTAACAATCGAATCTACACTCATGGATGGTTTGTTTGGATCGGATGCAGGTGCGGCAATAGTTGGCGGTGTCCTAGTTCTATTGATGATTCTAGGTGTATTACTTGCCGCTGACCGAAAGACAAAGGAGATGATAAAGGAACGGAAAATGGAGAATGTTACTACGACATCTGAATCAATTCAGACTGAAACCGCAACTCCTCCCCCTGTTGCTCCCGCTCCATCTCAGATACCTCAAACGCACTCACCTATTTCCCCTCAAAATGCCTCTCGTCCTTTGATGAGTTCTGAATTGCCTGATGCTTTTCCTGCCCCTGTATCTGGACCTTTACAGTGGACTGATGAGCAATTGCTTTCATCTGGTTGGACTAGACAGCAGATTGATTCAATGCGTTCTCAAGAGATAGATTCGCAAAAAGATGAGCCAATTTCAGAATCTGAAGAGTGGGATACTGGCTGGTAGGGTCATTCATATTGTTCGTCATTGTTCGGGAAATCATGTGAACGAACATCCGAAACATACTGCTCAACAG
>JASLJW010000079.1 GCA_030747885.1 Candidatus Thalassarchaeaceae archaeon | reverse complement strand
GGATATACTCTCTATCTCGGACAAAATAACTTCCAGATGGACGTCCCAGTAATCCCTCCAGAAACATCAGATATTGGTGATGTTCTATTAGAAGAGGGAGGTGAATGGGAGACACCATATGCTGATGCTGGATTGGGTTTTCAAGCATTGAATACCAATAAAGTAGGGCTATTTTCACCAATTCTGTTAGGAATAATTCTTCTCGCTGGCGCCATATGTGGAGTAGTATTCACACCTGGAATGCCGGCAATTACTGGAGCGGCAGTATTGACTTGTTTATCCCTAATTGGACCACTAGTAGCAGCCCCAATAGTATCGTACCTAGATGTTGCACATCATTCTGATGTAGATATGCAACCTGATATGTATACCGTAGATCAATTTGCATCACTAGAAGCAACTTCAGGAAGTTTTCTGACTGAATTTTCAGCCGGGGACGAATTTGAAATCTGGGTTCCTTTTGATGGAAATGAAGTCTACTCTAAATCCATTCAACATAATGGTCGTTCTGCAACTCTATGGGGATTAGCCCATCAAGAACATAATGAATTATTAGGGAACTCGGAGATAACTACTGTTGCAGGCAGAGAAGCAATACAACTGTACTTTTCTTCAATCATCCAATATACAGATAATGCTGATTGTAACGAAGGAGCAAATCAAAATGATACTGACGAAGATGGTCAAACTAGCCCTTGTGCCGAATATGATTTGACCCAAAGTGGAGGAATTGTTTTGAAAGTAATTCTTGCCCAAGATGGTGAAACTATACGGCCTGTAAACAATGTAAATTTGACTTTAGCTGATGGTTCACCAAGAAATGCAGTTCTATGGACTGATACCGAACCAATGGGAACTCCCCAAACATGGGGGATGTACTCATTAAGTGGACTTATTCCTGCAATCGGATGTCTAGGGTTTGGAGTCTGGACTATTGTTAGTTCTCGACGTAATTCAGAAAACGAGGATGAGGAATATGATTTTGAAGATGATGATTTCATCGATGATTTGGATATCTAAGGTGGAACCATGGGTTGTAACCTAAGGGATCTAGCGAAAGCAGAAACAATTGACCTCTCCGACTTAGCAGGGGAGAAAATCGCTGTTGATGTTTTCCTATCTGCATATCAGTTCATTACTGCGATGACAGGTGAAGATGGCCGCCCTCTTTCAGATTCACAATCAAGGCCTGTAGCTCATCTAATGGGATTTTTAGACAGAGCAACAATTTTGATTTCTTCAGGAATAGATCCTGTTTTTGTCTTTGATGGAAGGCCGCATGCTTTGAAGAGAGGTACTCTAAATGAAAGAAGAGCAAGAAAAGATGCTGCTAGAATAAAATGGGATGCTGCGATGGAATCTGGAGATATGAAGTCTGCAAAAAAAATGGGGCCACAAATCGCAGAATATACTCCTGAAATGGTACAAGAAACCAAAGATCTGTTTGATGTATTGGGAGTGACTTGGATTGAAGCACCAATGGAAGCAGAAGGTGCAGCCGCAGTTCGTGCAAGAAATGGAGAACTTCATGCAGTAGCTACTCAAGATTGGGATGCTTTGCTATATGGTGCACCAATTATGATTCGAAACCTAATGTCTCATGGAACAAAGAGATTCGGTCGAACTCTTTCAGCAGAACGTATTGTTCTTGATGATTTATTGAATGAGCACGATATTACTCATGAACAACTCGTGGATCTTGGAATCATGATTGGTACAGATTTTCACCCTGGATTCAAAGGTGTAGGGCCAAAAACTGGATTGAAATTAATCAAAGCACATGGAACTCTAGAAATGGTTGCTGAACACAAAGGAATTGATGTCCCAGAAAATATTGAAGAAATCAGGGGGCTGTTTCTTAATCATCCAATTAACAAGGATACTGAATTGCCTGCACACACAAGAGCAGTAGAAGAAAGGATTCGAGATTTTGTCCAAAAGGAAAGAGGGTTTTCAGAAAACAGAACTCTGCGAGCACTTGATCGCCTAGCATCTGTGGGTAGATTAAGATCTGAATCAAAGCCCACTCTCTTTGACTTCTAATTGGAGAAGACTCATTCCAACGATGGCATCTCAACTCCTATGGAGGGCGGACTTAACCTTACCAATGAGGAATCATTGAATCGGAAAAATTGGGTCCTACTACTGATTTTTGGACTTCTTTTGAATATATTTGTCTCCTTTACTAGTGATTTAGGCCTAGATACGCATGTTCACATGTCTAGGAATTCAGAATTCGCTGAAACCGGGGAAGAGAAACTCCCATGGGGACATACTCGTCCCTTGGATCCAATGGCAAATGACCCAGATTATTCTCCTTCTGTAGATATTGGATGGCATCGTTTTCTTCCAAACACAATAAATGAAGTTCATGTTTTTGGTCTTGCTTTCATGATTCTTCTTCTAATCAGCACAATGATTCTATTCAAAATTGAAGGTTCTCTCAACCAAGGAATTGCTGTGGCAGCTATTGTTGCAATAAATCCAACATTCATTTTCGCAACCGGCCGAACATTTCCAGAAGCTGCTGTTGCAATTTTCACTATTCTACTAATAATTAGCCTCCTATTGGTCGAAAGGTGGCCCTGTTGGAAAGGAATAATTGCATCAGCGGGATTTTCAGGATTTTCAATGAGCTTGATTCTATTTGTGAAAGGAATCAATCCATTGTACTCTGTGATTGTAATGATTCTAGTTCTATTATGGCATTCAGCAGATAAAAATGAACGATTTTGGCGATTCACTCGTTCTCCAATTATGGCAGTAAAAATCGGGGTTGGAGGGACTTTGACCATGTTGCTCCTTCTGGGAATCGTTTCTGATAACGGAACTTTTTCTGCTGTAGGGGATCAACCTGTTCGATACGCAAGTGCCTTCCTAATCGCATCGATTGATGCATTGCTGATTTATGGGGCATTCGGAATGATTTTGTGGCCATTTATCGGAGAAAATATGAGGGAAATGTGGACCATTGAAAATCATTCAATATCCGGATTGGTAGGACTAATCTCAACTCTAAGTACGGCAATCACATTCTATATTGCAGCTTTATGGACATATGAATCTGAATTATGGAATTCTGATTGGCCATGGATGATGTGGACTATGGGAAATAATGGTCGCTACATCTCAATGCTGATGGTTCCCTGCTTCCTCCTATTATTTCGGATTCAACAAATAAATTCTGAATCATATACTCCACTAATGCCGGGAATCCGAT
>JASLJW010000078.1 GCA_030747885.1 Candidatus Thalassarchaeaceae archaeon | reverse complement strand
AGTATATCTGCATCTCCACTTCCATGTCTTCGAATGTATTCTGAATGAGGATTCCAAGCATAATCTATTGGATTGTAAGCATATTCAATTTGTGGAGTTTCTTTGACTAGCCTAGGAATTATCTCGTTTACCCTTTCCCGAAGATTAGATGCATTTTCCAATAAATGATCAACCTTGTTCATTTTTTCACCACCATAATTGAATTCACAATTTCTGGTATTTGTAAATCTACAGCATCGAATACATCTTGAACACTTTCGAATGCCTGTGAATTTGTGTTTGATGATAGCCTATTTGCTCTTGCAGATACTATTTTCCATGCGGCCTTGTCTCCAATTCCTGGAATCGATCTGAATTGTCTTTCAGTCATAGTATTCGGGTCTAATCCTACTTCTACTCCAGTAAGACTTCTAGCTCCATGTCCAGTGACGATTACATCACTTTTTGTTTCAAGTGGAATATGGTAATTTACTCCCATGAGAATTGGATATGCTCCTATTTGTCGACCCATAGTTAGTCCTGGTTTCCCATGGATTTCTGGGTCTTTATGCATGACGTTTTCTACATGTTTCGGCAGACGAATTCTTCCATCGTGTGTTTCCCAATATACTTCATTTAGACGGTGACCTATGGGGAACATCTCTTGGAGAAGGGGTCCATCAATTCGATTTCGAACCCACTCTTTGAATTTTTGAAACGGTTTTTCATTCACTTTTTGGAACCCCTCTCCTTCTACTTGTCGAATATTGATTCTTCGAATCCATAGGCCTGAATTTTTTAGAGACTCCAATAGATTTTGATTCAGTTTGTAGGATGCGTCGGTTTCTCCTCTTAGCCCTGCTATGAAGTTTAATCCAGGTAGTAGTTTGGGGAGACCTCGAGAACCTCTTTCCCTACCATATTTATTGATCAGTTCTATTGCCGTATGCAATTGTTTAGAATCACAATTCAACCAATTCTCTTCATGTACTTGAGGGTCAGCGGATTCAAGCCCAAATGATAGAACTGCTCCATCTGAGAGTGTTTCAACTAGAGTTTGTGTGATTTTTTCTGAAGGCTCTAGATTTTCTGCAATAATACTCGGGTTCCCATTGTCGACATGGAGTGTGTCTATTCGTTCGTCTTCACGAATTCCGTGAAGAAGTCTTGCAATTGGTTCAGGGTTCGGAATTGGATACTCAAGATCTACAACACCTTCAGCCATGTAGGTATACACATCAGTCATCCCACCAAGTCGTACATGAGTGACTCCATTGTCTGCAGCAATTTGGATTTCACGAACTACATCTTCAGGGGTCCTCCAAAGGGGAACTCCTTTTTTGGGTTCAATGCAAAAACGACACCCTCTTTTGTATCGAACACATCCTTGGTAAACTTCTACTTCATAGGTTAAGGGTCCTGGCTTCTCTTCTGTCCCTATATCTGGGTGGCCAGTAACTGCGAAACTCGCAGCACCTTCTTGCGCCCATTTCGACCATTGTTCACCTGTTCTACGCTTATGTGCCCATTCACCTGTTTCAAGAAAATGATTCAATGTTGCATCTGTATCTTGCAGAGAGAGGAATAGGTCCTTCCGAAGAGGGGTCCATCCTTGTTGTCTCCAACCCCTGATAGCCCAACCTCCAGCCACGATAGGAGTATTTCGCGGAAAAGATCGAATTAGAGCATCAGTCTCTTTGAGGGATATTGGGGTTCCTCGGAGATATTTCCCTGGTACAACTGCCCCCGCAATTATTGCAATCCCCTCAATTGTACCTTCTTTGACACAATCGGGTCTTTCCCCTAGTCTCCATTGATCGATAGTAACATATTCGTATTCTTTCCTTCTTGAACGAAGTAAACCACAGACATAGCGGACATGGAATCCAATATAGGGAGGGACTCCGAAAGCGGCTGGTTCATCTTCATATCCATCAATGACTAGCCAAGTCATTTGTCTCCCTCACCCTTTGTGGGGGGGCTTAGCCTTTCATCCTAAGTGTAAATTCAGTTTCTACGCCTACGATCTCCATGACCCTTGTTGTCTCCGCGTCCTCCGCGCCGTCCCCCTCCTCCGGAGTTTGCTTCTTCAAATCGTAAGCGTCTACCACCCAATTTGATATCCTTCATGGCCTTGATTGCAGTTCGTCCTTGTTCTGGGTTATCGAATACAATGAATCCAAATCCTTTCGGAGAACCGTCACGATCTGTGACGATATCGATTTTTCGAAGTGAGCCATGAGGTTCTACAACCTCTCGAATTTCCTCTTCAGTAGCGCTATGGGGCAAACCTCCAACAAAGACCTTCAACCCAGCTGCCTTTTCAGCATCTTTACGCATACTGTTTATGACCTCTCTTTCCTTTGCAAGTTCTTCTTTTGTTGCATCTCCACCCTTCACCTTATCCATACAATCACGACATCGGATTGGTTTACCCGGAGTTGGTTCAAAGGGTACCTTGGTTGCAGTTCCACAAAGTGTGCAAGTCGTTGCATGCATTTCTCTTCTAGGCCTTCCATCTCTACCAGTGGGCCTTCTAATCTGACTATCTGGCATCTTGTGATTTTCTCCTCGTCTGTAGTCTGCCATTGGGGATAGATATGGACGAGCTCCATCGTGCCCTAATCTCCCATCCATTTCAGCAGTCCATCTCTCTCCACCTCTATTCAGTGGCGTCAAATCGACTCCTTCTGGAATCATATGTCCATGCCCATATCCATTAGATAAAGCACGATAACCTGTGTAATCACAACGAACGCATGCCACATTTTGGTCAGGAGTTTTGTCACTAACTTCTAGGAAAATTCCACATGCTGGGCAGATAGAATGTAGAACCCCTAGTGAAGGGTCCCCCTTACACGAAGCCTTGACCATTGGTTCAGATTTTATGACTCGTGCTCTGACGATATCTCTGCTTCTCATTCCATCTCCAGGTGATGGCATGAATCGATCTACAATCTCTGAGACGAAGATATCTGCAGTTCTATGTAGTGCATCTAAAGTTCGATTAGGGTCTTGTCGCCCTTCAATGTGGAGAATTACTATTTCTGCAGTTTTAGAATGAAGACGTGATACTCGTCCGATGATTATTTCTCCCTCTTGAGGGATTAGAGGAGTAGAGCCTGATGTAACTACGTCAGCTACATCTTCGGTGATGCTAAGAGTCCCTGAACGTAGAGCAACCCACTGATCTTGATGACGTCCTATGCCTGACCCAGTTACTACATCATCTTCCAGATTAAGAGTAGTTCCAGGGGTGACGAACATACCATCAGAGGTGTTCATGCCTTCGGCGACTGGACGGTTCCCTATCAACGCGCCGGCCGCTTAATCCACCACATAGCAGCCTCTGTCGAGTCCATTTTCTTTGTATGGTGCGAATAAATTGCAGGCATTGGAAGATCTACTTCCATCCATCTTTTCGCATTCCAACCTGCGGCTTCAGCCCACGGTTCGATGTGCCTAGCACCTCTTCCATGAAGGAGATGAATTGAATCATTAGCACATTTAATCGCGGCATCGAGAAAGGGCCTATCTGCTCTAGGTGTTTGTCTGCCCCAAGGGGGGTTCATAATTACCAAATCTCGAGTTAATTGACCTTCAACAATTGAACTTACATCTCCATTCAAGATTCTACATTTGTCGTCAAGATTCAATGAGGAGATAGCCATTTGAAGAGAAGAACATACTTCTGGATCGATTTCAACAAATATTGCATTTGGTGCACCTAACAGAAGTGCCCCGATTCCAAGGATTCCATTTCCAGCACCTAGGTCAATTATTCCATCTGTTTCCTCAAAAGGTTCTTCGGAATTAATTGAAAATAGCCATCTGGCGGCGGTTTCTCCATCAGTGCCGTATTGTTCCAGAGCAGGTTCTCTAAAAGGATGAGCAGGCAATTTGGACAGAGTCATCGCTAGATGCCGCAGTCGCATAGCCCTTGGTATGTGCTATGATGCATGAATCAAACGCTGCCAAGACGGTTTCCAGTGCGAAAATTGTTGTTTGTAGGTACTTGCGAATTTGTTGGTTGTTGTGGGATACTATCTGTTCCTGATTTGGATTGTTGGATAGCTACGGCTTCGCGCTTTAATTGAACAGTTAATTCAAGTCCCGGCATTCGATCACCACAGTACCGACAGAACTTGGCCGCATCGGCTTGTTCTCTTCCACACTCTGTGCAATGCACCATGCCTTCAACAAACAACACATGCGTATGAACGTTCGTCACTGAAAGATTCCAACTACCATTGTCCAGACATCAATTCCTGCTGCAGATGCCCTTTCTGAAACATCTAGAAATTTTGGATGTTCCATAATTCCAGTCATATCCAATCCATCAGCTCTTAGCATTTCGATGGTTTGTCTTACTTCTACCTTTAGAGGTGATTCAGTGTTTTCTTCAGCCACGACTTCTACAACAGAAATTTCTTCCTCTTCTTCGGGGGCATCTGGAATCGTTTCTTCCTCGGTAGATTCAATATCAACTTCTGTTTCGTTTTCAATAGATACATCATCTTCAAAATTAGATGGATAAGTGTAACATTTCCCTTGGAAATCTAAGGGATCAAAGGGAAGTAGAATAGTTGGAGAATCAGATGCCTCTGGATGCCTGAAACATGACCATGAACTTTCAGAAAAATCAGCATTTGATGTAGGAGAAGTAATCACTTCTAATCGCGCCCAACCTATGGAAACAAGAGGCTTCATCCAAATCCCCAAATCTTTGGTTGCGATATCAATCAGGTGAATGCTATGTTCAGGCGCATTGAAACCATTCTTTTCAATCTCTTCAAGTTCTGTACGGGGCCTAAGATATGTTGAGAAAATTGGCTCGTTATTTTGTACTGACTCTACTACTTGCTCGTATTCAGGTCGGTATGACCTTGGCATAATGAGAACTACCCTTGTTCGGCCATCTTTTTCAGTTGAACCCGACAATCCTCGAAACGACCCTCTGGTCATTCTGGGAGCAACCATATTGATTGGACATCAAGGATGGTTATAGCCCTCACCCGAAGATGTTGATTGAATCCATCCCCGTCGAACTGAATCCATCTCTGCAAGTAGAACACATCCTCCTGCGGCACCCCTAATCGTATTTTCTGAAAATGCAGACCATTTAATCACGCAACCCTCAATTTCAGGTTTAGTGACGACTATTGCCATTCCAGCATGGAGATTTTCCGAGGGATTCGGATTAATTTCTGTAGTTCCCGCCCATCTGTCTTTTTCGGGAGAAATAGAATCTTTGATAATGATATGAGATTGAGGAGAAGATGGTAATCCTGAACAATTATCCTGTACAGATGTTTTCCATTTATCCATTATCCATTTCTTAGTGACTGGAGATTCAGTTTCTATTTCAATATGAACAACGTGACCAAATTCACGTTTTATTCGTTTACAATCAACAAAAACATCGAAAGAAGGTTTGCGTTCGATTCGATTAATCATAGTGGATAGTAACCGAATTAATTCTTCTTTGATTTTGTTTGCCTCACCAGGGATTTCAACTGAAGGTTGCTCTCCAGAACGTGTAGAATTCAATAATTCAAGCCCTCCGCCGGAGACAGATTGTTCTGTATTGATTGAAATTCGTTTGATTTTCATTTCTGCATTTATTGGATTGATGGATAATGCAATTGGCATTACGGTACAGTTAGTTGAACAAACGATACCTGGTTTTTCTGAATCCAATAAAACAAGATGATTGGAGTTTACTTCAGGAATTACTAATGGGACTTCAGATCTCATTCGATGATAAGAAGCGTTTGAATAAACAGTCCCTCCTTTTTTGATAAAAAGCGGTTCTACTTGAGCTGCTATTGAAGAAGGTATAGCGCTGAAAATAACTCGAACGTCGTTATTTTCAGTGAATTCCAAACCTTCTTCCATACTCAGGATATGAAAATCTGGAAGTTCAGGCCTTTTTTCATCAAGATGCCAAGGTAATTCGGAGAGTTTTTTTCCAGCAGAATTTGGAGAACCTATTACTCCTGTTAACTCAAAAAAAGGATGATTGCACAACCTTTGTTGGAATCTCTGAGAGACCAATCCACCAGAACCGAGAATGATGCAACCAATCTTTGAATCCGACATAATTGTCTCCTCTGTTGCATCATCGCCACCTCGACCGTGTATTCAAAACGCTTGGTAGTTTTTTTTCCAAAATGGACAAGATAATGACCTTCCAAACATCTTTCCAAAATTAATCGGGTTTGGTCAAATGTATCCATATCACAATAAAATCAAACAGCGGATTAGGAATAATGAACTAATTGGATACGAATATGTTGATGAATACAAACACATCAAACCTTGTCTGTTGTTATATTTTGAAACCATTCCAGAAATAAGGCCGATTAGAGAATATCGCTTTGAAGAGTATAAAAAAATATTAGATTCATTGGATATTAATCCTGAAAATGATTAAGACACAAAGAAGTAGTATTCTTCTAATCAATCTCATGTCAAGCATGATTGGTGAAACATTATATTGAATTGAAACTGACGAAAAACGTGAACTGTGATACCGTTCTAGTTACTGGTGGAGCCGGATTCATCGGCCAGCACCTCACCTCTGAACTACTATCTCAGGGAAGAAAAGTTACTGTTTTGGATGATTTTTCAACTGGAGTCCCTTTACCATCACATCCATTGTTAAGGGTAATTGAGGGAGATCTTTCAGATTCTGCAATTCGAGAAGAAGCACTCCATCAAGTAAAATCAGTAATCAATTTAGCTGCAATCGCATCTGTACCTTTGTGTGAAAATAAACCGGAATTAAGTTCAAGCATCAATCATATTGCTGCTCATGACCTTTTTATTGAAGCTTCAAATCGAGGGGTATCTGCAATTATCCACGCCTCCACTTCTGCATTGTATGGAGTCCCGGAAGAATTACCCTTGACTGAACAGTCACCTGTTTGTCCGATTGGGATATATGGTCAAGATAAACAAAGAGCTGAAGAATCACTACTTTCCTTCACACAAATTCCAGTTTGTTCATTGAGATTATTCAATGTCTATGGATTAGGGCAGACGAGAGATTCACCATATAGTGGTGTATTGACAATTTTTTCGGATCAAATTAGGAAAAACCAATCATTAACGATTTATGGAGATGGTTTGCAATCTCGTGATTTTGTACATGTTAAGGATGTAGTTTCAGCATTTATCGGATGTCTTGATGACCTAGAAAAAAATGGAGTTTCCTCTTCAATTTCAGGAAAGAAATTCAATGTATGTTCCGGAGAATCAATGACGATATTAGATGTGGTTAATGCATTTGGCTCCGCCTCTAATATGACGCCGGAATTAATTTTCGCACCTACTCGAGATGGAGATATACTGCATAGCTTAGGGTCATATGCTTCTTTGAAAAAATCGATAGGTTGGGCCCCAGTTGAAGATTTTCATCAGAGATTGAGTGATTTGTTGTTATGAAATTGGTTTCCTAACAAAACGCCTTCTAATGACTTTCATTGCTATACGAATTCCATCGGCAATTGAACCAAGTTTTGAATCTCCGATTCTTCGATCATAGTGAATTGGAACCTCACGAATAACTAATCCATTGTGAGCAGCAGCGGCATACATTTCCGCCTCAATCTCAAATCCGATTGAATTCAATTCCATTTTTTCTATTGCATTTCGGCTTAGAACCCAAAACCCAGTACATAGATCAGAGACATATGTCCCATGAAGAAAAACGGCCAACCATGTAAGCATATGATTGCCAATCCAATTCCTTCTACTCATTGCACCTGATTCTATCCATCCTTTCATTCTAGACCCAATTACTATGTCTACATCATCTTCATCTATTTTTTTGATTAAAGTAGTAATTTCTTCAGGCCTATATGTGCCATCTGCATCCATCATTACTAGAGCTAAATCATTAGAATTCATGAAAATTGAAAATGCTTCTCTCAATCCACGACCCTTTCCTGAACCACTATGTTGTCTGATAATCTCACAATTCAGTTCTGCAGCCAGTTCAATTGTTCCATCAGTGGAACCACCATCTACAACAACAATGCGAGTATCCCATCCTTCGGAAGCAATGTCCTTGAAAGGAATTCGTTCGACAACATTTCTCAGGCCTCTTGCTTCGTCAAGAGTCGGAAGTAGGATTGTAATACCTCGTTGTTTCATTGTGAACACCTCAAATTTCGGAAATCTCCAACCAATGCACCCAAACTCCATTTGAATCAATTAAACGATCTCCTCTTCCTGAAATCCCTGTTGGGTTTAGCCAAGCCTCATTGTCGGTATCGGCATTAATCAAGATGGAAACCACGCCATCATCTCCTACATTGACCAATGTACTTACCATTTGTACAGATCCATCAGTTATTCTTTCGATTGTTGTTGAGTTTCCATTACTATATGCAGTAATGGAAACAGTTTGCTCTGCAGGGGCTTCAATTAATGCTGAGACTCTTACCATAGATGATCTCATGCCTCTTGTTGTCTCTATATCCATTGCAATGGAACCATCTGAAAGAAATGAACGACTTTCTGAAACGGGGTACTCTGGCCAATCGTACAAACCAGTCCATGGCGAGGTTCTCCAATCACATCCTGAGTTACATGAATTTTCATCAATTCCGAAAATCATAATTTCTCTAATGGATTCAGGAGTAGGGTTCTCGTGAAATTCCCAAATTCTACTACCCTCTTGATCAGAAATCAGAGACCAATAATTGGAAGTAGCCAATAAGAATCCAACTTCCCCTCTAGGGCTAGTAATTGCGTGAGTAATTCCCAATTCACTCAATCTTTCAAAATCATTGTTCAAAATAGCATTATAGGTTTGAAATTGAATTCTCTCTTCTATTTCGATTAATCCTAAGTTAGGAAAGGCAGTCCTCTGAAGTTCCCCATCTACATCTATTAGATACCCCCACGGTCTATTTTCAACGAAAACAATCGCATCATCCGGGAGGTCTAATGATTGATGGATCATTCGATCCCCATCAGTTCGAACCCATAGTTCAGGATGTTGATGCAATGTTGTGAACCATCCAATTGTTAACAATAACAGAGAAGCACAAATTGCAAATGAACATTGAAGGAAAATTGGTGAAATGTCTGATGGGGAATCAAAGAAATGTTTAGCCTCAATTTCCCCTTCATTTTGTTCATGAATTTCTTCTTTCTTACTCATCATCCTTAATCTGATTGAAGGCGCTAAACCTAGAGCACCTAATGCAGCGAGAGGAATATGGAAACCATGCATGGACATACTATACAGAATGTAGGAAACTAGAGTCAGTAGTCCGATCCCAACTATTCCTTCCATTAAATGAATTAGACTTAGAATCCAGAGTAAAAACAACCAAGACAATAGTAACCTTCCTTCTAATGAGTTTCTACTTCTCCATGCTCCCCAAATTGCAAATGGAATCAACGGCCCATTCCATTTAATCAACTCAAAACCTCCTTGCCATCCATATTCTGCAAGAATTGCCACATCTTCCACTCTAGGTGCAAAAACCCCTGCTGCAACGAATAGTGAGACTCCAATTACCAAACTTGATCCTAGAATTACCCTATTTCGATTCGATTCTGTTTCATTACTACTTGCTCTAACAAGTGTTCGTCCTAAAATGAGTAGAATCAGATACATTGCTCCACTAGGATGGATTACACCTGCCGCGGCCACTGAAATCAAAGCCATCGAATCTTGTCGAGCCGATCTTTTTTCAGCATTCATCACCACTAACAGTCCTAGAATCAAACCCAATTGAGATATTACCGAAGGGTAACCTGAATCAATCATCTTCGCAAATAATCCTGCACTCAAGGTCATTGATACCAACATACTTCCACCTGCTCCAAATCTTGCAAAAACACCTGCTAGGCTAGCACAAAGAAGCCCCAAACCGAGATGTCCAATTAGCGAAACTGCGGTGGATGAATCAATTCCAGTAATCGTCATAATTACAGCTGCAGTCGAAGGAAGAGCCGGGGGATATGTCCATTTTCCAATACTTGGAGGAGGTAAATTGGTTGTTCCCGATGATGCTAGGGTATCCGCTAATGTAGCAAATCCAATCCAATCGATTCCAAGTGGTTCTATGAAAAGGAAATGTGGAAGCATCAAACCAATAATTCCGGCACATGATGCAATTAGAATCCAATAATCTGCAGTCGAGAACTCCCACTGTTTATCTTCAGAAGATGGAATTGGTTTCTTCCATTGTTCAGAATCTTCTCTTCTTTGTGCCTTTTCAATTGCAGTTTCCAATCTCTCCCATGGACTCTCAACCTCTCCGCTTTCTTCATTTGGTTGCGTTATTTTCCTAGAAACAATCTCCATCAAACACCAGAGTAACAATACTGGTAGCAACCTAAGTTCGTTGAAAATCAATACACTCCATCCAATTATTCCAAGCATGAGGAATAACGAGATGCTAGGAACAATCAGTAATCGTTGAGCATCTGTTCGTGCAGGGTCTAGATGACTCAGAAATCTATCTGCCATCCATAGACATGGCGCAAGTAATAGGATAATCGCAGACAATTGTCTGAGAAATTCTACTCCCAACTCCATGGTCCCACTCAGATTGAAAACTGATGAGGACCCTCATAGCGGATTCCCTCCTCGGATGGTTCATGGTGAGGTGGGATAGTGAATCATATCATCCCGTCGTAATATTCCCTGATGAACCGAAGGTACTCGATTTGTCTGGTTCAGAAGACTATGGTTCTGGGAACGAAATGTGGACAATCGGAAAATACGATGAAGTGAGGTCGATTTACACTTCTGATTTGTTTAGTGATGGAAGAACAGTACATGTTGGATTGGATTTAGGCGGACCAGTTGGAACTCCTGTGTATGCATTCTTTGGAGGAATTGTACATGCCTCTGGATTTAATTCTAAATTGGGCGATTATGGTCATACTATTGTTACTAAACATAGAATTGATGGGCAGGATATCTGGGCATTGTTTGGACATTTAGATGCGGAATCCACAGCATCGCTTCGTCCTGGTGATTCAATAATTTCTGGACAATTGATTGGTAGATTTGGAACAGAAAATGAGAATGGAGGTTGGCCTCCACATGTTCACATCCAACTAAGTCTAATAGAACCTGAAGGGCATGATCTCCCTGGAGTTGTACATCCTGATGACCGTAAATGGGCCCTTTCGGTTTTCCCTGATCCAAGATTGGTTCTAGGTCCTATTTATTGATCCATCGGGATATCGCCCAGATGTTCTTTGAGGTCATTGATTGGCCCAATACTGGTGGGATCCTTTTCCCGTAGAAGTGCTGATGCAATCGATAACCAGTCACTCATATGGGCCCCATGTAGAATACATTCCGCTAGAGACTCTCCTTGGCAATCAAGAATTGTTGTAGGGACATCATTCAATGTTTCAAGTGTCCACTCAGTTCTAAGTCCAATTCGTTCATCCATTCCGTCCCAAACAAAAATAATCAGATGTGCTCCAGATCTCATATTTTCGTCCCCCCATGCAACGATTTCGTTGTGGTGAAGTTCAGGAAGGATTGAGGAAGTCGCCAGAATTCCGGAGTTCTCATTGAATTGAGTCCTGCATCTGTAACCAATTGTTCCTAGTGATGGTGCAGACATAATTTGAATTCGTTTTCCATCGATTTCTTCAGCAATTGATACGATATTTCCATCACCGTTAATGATATCTAGGAGTTTGGATGATTTCTCTAGTCGGTCTAGGATTCCTTCAATTTCTTCATTATTCTTGCTTGGTAGAAGCCCCATTGACCAACAAATATTCAGTTGAGTCCCGAAGATATGTCCTATTGCACTTCTAGGTGGTTGTCCACCAGGAACCTCAATCCAAATTGATTCTTCATTCGTTTCAAGAATCTCTTGAAGTCTTCCACCCGAGGAGATTCCAATTACTGTCCCTCCTTCTTGAATGGCCAAATTAACTCCGTGCAGAGTTTCTTCAGTGTTTCCTGAATAGGATGTAGCTAACACCAACCATTCAGGTCCCCACCATGAAGGGAGGCCGTAGTCCTTCCAACTAACAAATGGCAGCCCTCCTTCTAGATTTGAGATATCGGATAGCAACATCCCTCCCGCCCCTGAACCACCTACCCCAAGGCAAAGGATTCCTGACCAATCATTTTCATCATTCAATTTGAGGTCTTGAGTCAAGGCATTTCTCAAAGCGATTGGGAATTTTCGAGTCCATCCAATCATATCTGAATGATCTAATTTTTCTGCCATTTCCTTCATTTTAGAATCTGTTTCCAAATTATTCACCCCCTTGTTCTCCCCTTGTTCTAGGCATGCATGTCCATTCCCCCTCTATCAAACAGATGCGGACTCTAGAGTCTTCGGGGCCGATATCGTAGGAACTAGACAAGGTCCTAACTGTGAAATCATTAGGATCAAGAATTTCGACTGCTGAATCATCTCTCCGAAGAATCTCTACGACACAATGGTCTTTCTTTTGAGATACAACGATACATTTCTCAAGATCTCTCCATGTTGCTCCAGTTCGTTCATATCTATCCATTGCTAGCAGGATTGGGCCATCTTTTTGCCATGTATCAATTCGCCATAATCTCTTTCTGAAACGAATAATATCTCCTATACCATAAGCAGGTTTCCTGTACAGTAATGTTAGCCTCGTGATGTCTACTCCATCCTTATGGCCTACAGTAGTGGATGTTTCTTTGGTCTGACCCCCATGAGCATTTACCAATTTTCTACCCCACATTCTAGCCATTGACTTGGAACCCAATTGTAAATCCCATCCTCCTGTAACTGGTCCTTCTTTTGTAATGAAGAACATTGGATCTTCTGGCATATCTTCCATCATATGGTCGAGAGATTCTCTCAATTCTTTCACTTCTTTTTCTTCTAGTCTCCGTCCTGCAGATCGAAGTTGCATGACTGCTTCGAAGTATGCTCCCGCTTTACGCGTACAGGTTTGACATACTCCATTTGAAGTTTGAAGTAATGATTCATGATGATCATCAAAATCAATTCCTTGGATGTCACCTTTCACATCCATTGTTAGTTTAGTCGTTCGATCATCGATTATTTCTGCATGGAGTTCTAAATCTAGGTTTTTGGCATCTGGATGAACTGTAAGAGATTCCATTGCCCTATGTTGCATTAATTCATCATGGCCCATTCTTCCAAAACGTCCATCAACAAGAATCATCTCACATTTTGGACATCTTGTTTGTTGTATTCTTTCAGGAAATTCTGAAAGATGGTTTCTAGCGCGAAAACATGTCTCGCAAAGGCGCTCATCAGTAAGAGGAGGCGGGTCACCGCAAGCCACACAGAAAGGATTGCCTTGCGTCACGCCTCGCACCTCATGCTGAACGGGTCCCCCGTCCGACTTCAAGCGATTGGTCATCATTCTTCTTCTGTTGCGCCATCAAGACTACGATTTTTCTCTCGTCTTGCATTTGCTTCTAATGCCGCAGTTAACCTTTCTTCGACTAACTTTAATCGTCTGGAGGTATGTATTGAATGTCCAATTAGTAAGGCAATAAGTGCAAGATATGCAGTGGCTAGGGCAATCATGTCGTTCATGTGTTTTCCTCCATTTTTGTGAGTAATTTCTCAAGTTCTTCTTCTGTTTTCAATAATCGAAAAGTCATGATTGCTTGGCCAACAAACAAAATTTGCATAGAAACTGCTCCAATCATCCAAATCAATAGAATAGAGGAATCTACCCCGCTATCTTCTGCTCCTCCTCCAATTAGTGGACCAGGGTGTCGTTCTTGCCACCATCTAGTGGCCATGTAGGTCAGTGGGACAAGTCCAAAACCGAAAATTCCCACAGATGAAAGAGTGTCTCTATGCTGTTCTGTATCTTCAGAATTCATTTCCCCTAAAGCTACGAAAAGAGCGATACCTCCCAAGATTGCAAAAGTGTTCAGCCTGACATCTTGGAAGTCCCAAGGAACACCCCACTCGGCAGCACCCCAAATCGGTCCTGAAATCAATACTCCCAATGAATAGAGTAGCCCAAGTTGGGCGCCTGTGATAGCAAATCGCCATCCAGTGTTAGAACGTTTGAGATACCATGCGAGTGAACCCCCAAACAAGAGTGCGAAACCTGAGAATGAAACCCATGCAAATGGAACATGAATGAAGAGAATCCTATATGACTCTGGAGCGTTCCAATCTGATCCCATACTTGGTGCTTCTACTAAAGCCATCCAAATCGTTACCATGAGGCCAAGAAGCCCCATACATAGTAGCCCCGGAGCAACCATGCGTGATGCGTTCATACACCCTCCACTGGCAATCGATGTTTCAATCATCGTATTCTCTTATTCATGAAGGGCCCATGCGAGCAAGAATAATCCAATGTTAGTTGCGAATGCTATGATTACGCCAGTCCATGCTTCCCTCATTGCTTCTAATGCAACTGCTTCTACTGCACTACATAATGTAAGAAGTACCCAAGCAAATGGGATCATGAGGAGAACCATCAGTCCAGGTCGTTGTCCTGAGCCGAAACGATGATGGATTAATCCAGACACAGCACTAACATCTTTCATTGTAGCTGGAATGATTAGAGTCAATACATATCCTTGAAAATTTTCTGGCATAGGAAATAGTACCAATAGTCCGATTAATCCCAAAATGAATGGAACGAGACTCATGGATGCAATAGTAACTTCAAGCCCGAGTGAACCCTGTTTCGAAACTTTCCAAATACTCCCCATTTCGCGTTGGTCTAGCCGATCTATCAATGCGGGTCTTACCAATGCGGAAATCATTGCAGGTGAAAGTGCTAGTGCAGCCAATCCTAGATTTGGTATATTTGCATCAATCAACCCACTACCTAGCAGTATTCCAAATGCTATGATTCCAGGAATCCATCTAGCAGAAGGAGTAGCCATTTCTCGAATATCAAGGCGAAAGTTCCATCGTAAAATGGACGCATTCCTCTCAACTTTTGATGCCCTAATAGGTCGTTGTTGGTTTCCAATTGACGTACTTCTTTGAATGTGAATATCACCATGTATTGTTGTTTCAGATTCTTTATTTTGAAGAGATTCGATAATTGGGTCATGTGTTGCAATAATGATTGAATGTCCGGCATCTTTGAGTCTTTGAATGGAGGAGATTAGAGTTTCCATTCCCTTTTCATCCAACCCTACTGATGGTTCATCGAGTAGTATTGGAATAGGTTCCAGACTTGTATCCCCTATTGCGATGGCACTTGCAACCTCCAACCTACGTCTTAGCCCTCCTGAGAGGTTTGCAACCCTATCATGTCGTCTGTGATCCAACCCCCATTCTGCTAGAGTATCTGTTTCTGCTTCTTCTGTGAATTTTCTACCATTCAAACTTAGAGCGGTCCGAAGATGTTCTTCAACTGTAGAACAGGGAGTACTTCCTGCGGATTGTGGGCACCATCCAATTATTCCACCCGACATTGCGTGTCTTCCATCAGAATCTCTGATTATTTTTCCACCGTGTACTAGTTCCCCGCTGCTCAGAGGATGTAGCCCTGCTAATGATTGTAATAAGGTGGATTTCCCTCCTCCATTCGGACCAGTCAACAAGATTAATTCATTCGAATGAACTTTGAAATCAAGATTTTCCAAGACCCGATTTCGTCCACGAAGAACTGAAGCACCCTCCAGACTTAGGAGGGGGTCTTGTCCATCCATGCCATTGCATTCAGGACCTTGACTTGATTCTCTCGGAAGGAAATCTACCAAAGAATCCTTCTGTTTCATCGTTTAGGACATGTTGGGGGAGAGTGTTTGTCGCAGCCATTGACGGTTTTGCAATTGACTGTTGGAGATTCAGTTTGGCTCCTCCTTTTTTTGGCGGCTGCCATTGGTCCTTACGTCCAATCTGTAAGGTCGCAGACTCCGGTGTCCCTTGCGACAGTTTTGTCGTTGATGCTCGTGTCTACTCTACAGTTTGCTCATGCTTTTGTTGGCGATTTGTTTGCTTCTGAATTTGATCCCGTTCTGTTTGGTGCATTAATTCCGCAACTTGCTACTGAACCAACTCATATCCATCGAATGATTACAGCAGGTTGGCTTCATGGTGGGGCAATGCATGTTGTCGGAAATGTTCTGGTAATTGCATTAGTGGGTCTTCCATTGGAAGGTCGTTTGGGAGCTAGACGATGGATGGCAGTCTATATTCTCGGTTTGATAGGGGGGAATCTTGCATGGTGGGGAAGCCACATGTCTTCTTGGATTCCTGCATTAGGTGCATCAGGAGCTTGCTTTGGTCTTCTTGGAGCATATTTGGCTTGCTGGCCAAATGACCGAATCGCTTTTCCCTTAATTTTCTTGATTAGGGAGTGGCCAGTAGGCCTTGTTGCAGTGGTTAGATTAGGTTTCGAAGTCTACTATGTATACGGAACTCAATCTGGTTCCATGGGTTCTACTAATGTTGCACATTTAGCACACATTGGTGGTTTCTTCCTTTGTTTCGCACTTGGGCGAGTGATTGCCAAAGGCGCCCCAATCGAACTTGATGATTCCAGCACTAGTCCATATTCAATGGGCAGCGCATCCACACCGAAGATTTCCAACTTGGATTCCACACATCCTTGGACAGGTTCCGAATATCCTTTGGACGATAAAGCGAATAGAGTGATGGAGAGACTCATGGAAGAGGGCGATGAATTCGAAACTCGAGTAGCTTGGTTGGAAGAATTGATTGAAGTAGCATCTTGTCCAATTTGTGATTCATTAATTCAAATGGATAAGGGGGGGCATACACTTCAGTGTTCTACTCGTAAAGACCATATTCATTGGCCATAGGCGTTATTTTGATACCAAGACGGATGTGCCTTATAGCGAGAATGCTTTTCCAAGGAACGGTGACAGTGTGAGCAATGTACGCGCATCGAACATCATCATGTTCGCGTTACTCATTTTTTCTGGTTTTGCTCAAGCCACCGACGCTCTACAGACTGAGACTCTAGAGGTGCAGTATCCTCCAATTATCGAAGGGCTCCCTTCGTTAATGTGTGGAGAGGAGATTTGCCCCCTCAAGGACCGTTTTCATTATGAAATTCCAGAAGATGTAATTCCTCCAGTTGAGGAGAATGGTTGGTGGTTTTCTTATGGTCCTGATCGAGATTCTAATGGCATGGATGATCGTTTACAGAGAATAATTTCCTCAGAATATGAATCACAATCTCCTTCATCGGTAGTTGGCCCAGATGGCCGTTTAACCATAGCCGTAGTAATCGATTATGCTTGGCATCCTTCATCTAGTGAGATTTCCCAATTAAATGAAGTCTTAAGCAATCATAATTGGATTGGAACTGAAGGAGGAGCATGGTTTCAGATATTGGAATCGATAGATTCGATTACTGTAGACAAGGTGCCGGTATCAGCATTACTTGACATCTGGAAATTACCTGGAGTAGTGGTTCTTGAGCAACAGAATGTTATGGTTCCATTCTTGGATGTCTCTGTACCTTCAATGCATGTTAGTTCGGGTGGAACCACTTCACCTTCCGCCCATCAGATGGATCCTCCATTGAGGGGAGACGATGTTGTGATTGCAATTCTCGATACAGGAGTAGATAATGAACATCGTTCATTGAATGATTTTGATGATGAGGACGATGAACCAGATAGTGATGCTTTTTCTTATGATGATCACAAATTCGTTTGTGGTTTTGATGCGACAGCAGTAGCCGGCAGTAATCCAAATGAATGCGATGACCCTGACGATGGAGCAGGTCATGGGACTCATGTTGCAGGTACAGCATTAGGGACAGGTAGTTCAAATCGACAACATGTAGGAGTCGCCCCTGGTGCTTATTTGGTTGATGTAAAGGTACTTACTGATGCAGGTGGAACAAATAGCCAGACTTCCATAAATGGTCTTCAGTGGACCATTAATAATCGCGATACAGACTGGGAAGGTAATCAATCTGGTATTGATATTGCATCAATGTCGTTAGGATCTGTTTCCTCACCAAATAGTGATGATACTGGTGATAATGGTTCATCTGCAGAAGCTCGTTTGGTGAACAATGCAAGCAGTAATGGGATTGTAATGGTCTGCGCTATGGGGAATGATGGTCGTCAACGAGTTCCTTCTCCAGCAAGTGCTGATGCTTGCATTTCTGTTGCAGCAATTGATGATAAAAATTCCATAGACCGTGCGGACGATTCAATTGCAGATTATTCAAATTGGGGTCCAAGGGATGATGATCTTGACGATGATGAATTAGATGAACTCAAACCTGATGTTTCCGCCCCTGGTTCAGATATTATTGCACCTCAACATGCTTCTGGTTCAAATCCAATAATCGATTCTCCTGCAGATAATGATTACACTGAGATGAGTGGAACTAGTATGGCTACCCCTCATGTTTCAGGTTTAATCGCATTGATGTTACAAGATTCTTCAAATTTGGATCCTGAAGAAATAAAGGAACTTTTGCAATCAAAATCCGAAGTAATGGGGAGCCCTTATGATTCTGATATTCACCCGATATGGAATGAAAAATATGGTTATGGAATGGTAGATGCAGCCCTAATTTTTGATTTCAGTTCTTCGGGGGGTGGCAGTTTAGATCCCGATGAACCAGTTGATCCAAATGGTTGGTTTATGTTTCAGACTCCTTCGGCAAATGCATTCCTTACTTCTGGCCTATCGACAGCAGTTAGGGGTAATTTAACTGATAAAGCGCCGGAAGGCGTGGATTCTGTAGAATATCAATTGAGGTACAGAACTTGTGCAAGCCCTGGGGGTTGTCATAAACAAGTTGAAGGCCAAAATGGTCAAGTTAATATTAACGAGAATGACGAGTTCTTCATTACATTAGATATTTCAGAAGATATGCATAAAACTCCAGATATCTATATCGATGATTATTATAGTGAATTAAAGATAGTAGCTAGAGTTTTTGACAGTGAAACCAACACTTATGGCGAAAATAAATCCCGACTTTTTGACCTGGGGTGGTATGAATTAGCACTCGAAACACCTACTGGAATTTCTTCAGTGAGTGGTGATGTAGAAGTAACAGGATTCCGCTCAGGTTATGGAGACCATGAACTACAATACCGAGTTGGAAATAATGAATGGAAAACAGGACTTCAATTTGTAGACATTGGAGAACACGAGGAAGACGAGGAATGGACCTGGTATTGGAATACACTTGAGGAAGAAAATGGAGTAAGGATTACTCCAGATGGACAGTATAGTTTCGCAGTTAGAATTGTTGGAGAGAACGATTTCGTTACGAAAGAAATCCGTAGAGATATTGTTGTAGACAATGATCCTCCTGCTGCTGAACTTGAGATGGAACAATCGTTGTCGTTTACAATTAATGGTTTACTTCGTGATGAAGCATATGTGGGTAGTGACATAGGAGTACGTGGAATTGTAAGGAATATTGGAGATAAGATTGCTGAGGACATTCCTTTGGAATTGAGGGTGGATGATGCTCTAAAGTACGAACTTACTGTAGCTCGAATTGAACCAGGTTCTTCTGTGGAAGTAGAAATGTTTTGGTCGCCCATGGATTCAGGTTCTCCGACAGTAGAGATGTTGATTGATCCAGCCAATACTATTGCTACCGAAGATAACGTATACGGGAATATAGTATCTTCAACATATACGATTTTGGATAGACCCAATGGAGTAGATCTCAATCTAATCGATGGAGTAGTACAGATATCTCCTGATATTCCTCGCTCTGCAGAGGAATTCCAACTAATGATTCCAGTTGAGAACATCGGTAGTGAGACTGCAACTTCGGTACAGTTTACAGTTGAGATTGAAACTGAATTAGGTTGGTTGGTATACAGTAATTTCACCGAATCAATTATTTCTGGCGGGACCATTACTAATGTCCCAGTTTCATTGATTGCCAATGATTCTTCGATTGTTCACGTTAGAGTCAAGGCTACACCTGCTTTGGACTTAAATTGGGACAATAACGAACAGACATATTGGATTCCACTGGTAAATGCCACTCTTGGAGCATCTAGGTCTGTTACTACTCTAGGAGAAAATGAGGTTCCATTAGAATTTGTTCTTACTGGCGAAGAGGGCCATCTTATCAGCGTAGATGATCGTACCCTTCGAATTCACAGAGTTTCTCCTCAGTTGAATATACAGACATGTAGGATGGATTTTGAAGAAAGATGGTCCGGCTCAATAGCGACAACATCTGTTGGAGATGGATTAACCCACATTGTTTGGACTGGGCAAAAATTAGATGATTTTGGCTTCTATCGAACTCATTTGTTGTACACAACGATAGACGAATCCTGCCAATCTCCTCCCACTATTGACTTGATGCCTCCATTACTTTCATCTGAAGGAACCTATCTTGGAATAGACATTGATGTCCTCGATGAAACAGTAGCTATTGGAGGATATTTTAGAGATATCTTTGCCTCTGGAGCGTATACAGATTCTACTTCTGTTTTCACGATTCATTCCACTACTTCTTTCGACAATTCTTCTTGGATACTCTCTGATCCAGTAATTTCAAACGTAGTAATTGACCATACAACCGTTGCACCAATTGATATTGAAATTGGTGATGAATTTACTCATCTCCTTTACACCCATAGTGAGACACTTCCATCTGGTTCAGTTGTTGATGCAATTTGGTATGCTCATGGGAATTTA
The DNA here is from genome assembly GCA_030747885.1 of Candidatus Thalassarchaeaceae archaeon. Taxonomy (GTDB): domain Archaea; phylum Thermoplasmatota; class Poseidoniia; order Poseidoniales; family Thalassarchaeaceae; genus MGIIb-N2. Next base: position 2,927 of record JASLJW010000078.1, on the reverse strand, counting down.
GGAAATGAGAATTGGCTTTTCCATAAAGACGTAGCAGAGGATGGAGCAAATCCTACCCTATTGGTCACTTCTGATGGAGAAAATGATCGTGTATTCACTGCTTGGACCATTGGAGATGGGTATTCGATGGAACTAATTTTATCTGAATCTGATTCATCTTTTAATGTAATAAACGAGACCAAAATTTCAAGTCCAGGAATTAGTCACATTTCTCTCATTCAAAGGAATGAAAAAGTGATAGTTTTGATGGATGCAGTTGGGACGAACAATCAACCATTGGTAGGTTTTGGTGTCTTCGATGAAGATTTCGGAATTGGAATACGGCTAAGCCCAGGACGTCTTTTAGATGCCCAGTATAGTGAGGAAAATGAAGAATTAGTGGTCTTAATCGAAGTACTTGGTCAAGTCCGTTTACGCCCTCTTGTTTTTGATCAACCCTTAGATCAATCTTCTTCCAACCCATTTGATTGGTTAAGAGTAAGGCTTGGTATTGATACAAACACATGGCGAACTATTTCCTTGTTGGGAGGAGTTGCTTGCATTGGAGCAAATCTTCTTCTTGGTTTGATTTTTGTTGTTCGACGAAGGAGGGCGAATTCCAACATTAAGGTAGCACTGGTTTCAGTAGAAGATTTTGATGACGATGGTATAGAGATGCTCCCAGATGTTCCAATTGTAGTATCTCCTTCAGAGAATGAAACTGAGCAAATAGAATTGGAAGAACCTACTGTGCTTGAACCTGAGACAGCCTCTGTTGAAGAGCCAACAATCGAAGAAGAGACACCTAATCCACGCCAGGAAAGAAGACGTAAACGTCAGCAATCAGAGGCGCTCAATGATATTGGAGATTTACCTCTTCCTCCTCCTCCTGGTTCTCCATCATTGGGAGATTTACCTCCTCCTCCTGGTTCTCCATCATTGGGAGATTTACCTCCTCCACCCGGCTCTCCATTATTGGGAGATTTACCAGCCCCACCAGATCCATCTGCACTAGGTGTGATGGATAGAGAAGTATCATGCCCCTCTTGTTCTGCTGTTTTCATGTTGCGAGATAATAGTTTGAAATCGGTTTCATGCCCAGTATGCGATGAGAAATTCGAGGTTTGATTTTATGTGTGGCATCATTGGTTACATTGGTAGCAAGGATGCAATGCCAATCTTAGTTAAGGGCTTGAATCGCTTAGAATATAGGGGATATGATTCATCTGGATTAGCAATTCTAAATGGTACCATTCAGGTACACAAAACAATTGGTAGAATTAGAGATCTAGAATCAATTCTTCCTAAGAAGATAGAAGGGAATATCGGAATCGCTCACACTCGTTGGGCTACTCATGGAGGAGTCACTAATGAGAATGCACATCCTCATCTTTCTTTGGATGGAACTATTGCAGTTGTCCATAATGGAATCATTGAGAATGCCTCAATAATTCGTAAGGGACTAGAGAAGGAAGGTATTGTATTTCGTTCAGAGACTGATACTGAAGTGATTGTTCATTTGGTGTCTCGAGCCCGAGAGAATGGTTTGAATTCTCTAGATTCAGTTCGAAGTGCATTACGTCCATTAAGAGGGACATGGGGGTTATGCGTGATGTTTGAAGATGAAAAAGAAATTATTTGTGCCAGAAATGGCTCTCCATTGGTTGTAGGTTTGGGCGAATCTGAGATGTTCATATCTAGTGATCCTCATCCTTTGGGAGAACACACTCAACAAGTGGTTTATCTTGAGGATGGCGATATAGCTGTCGTATCCAATGAGGGCCTAAGCACCCATCGTTTTGATGGTTCGACCGGCCATACAGTGGTTACAATTGAAGAAGAATGGGGAGATTCAGAATTAGGCGATTATCCTCATTTTATGTTGAAAGAAATCCATGAACAACCAGAGGCGTTGCGTCAATGTATTTCTGGAAGGACATTGTTGAGTGAAGGTACTGCACGTTTAGGTGGATTAAATATGGCAAAGAGATCCTTGAAGGCGATTCCCCATGTTAGATTGATTGGATGTGGAACTGCTCTCCATGCAGCACAAGTTGGACGTTTAGCAATCGAACATCTCGCCCGGGTCCCTTCCTTCGCTCATGTTGCCTCTGAGTTTAGGCAGAACGAACCTGTTATTGATTCACGAGCACTACATTTCGCAGTTAGTCAATCAGGTGAAACTGCAGACACTCTTGCTGCGGTCAAACATATTCAAGAAAATGATGCAAAGATTAGAGGAGTAATCAATGTGGTTGGGTCTTCAATTGCTAGACAATGTGGACATGGAGTATACATCCATTCAGGCCCTGAACAGGCAGTCGCATCTACCAAGGCTTTCACAAATATGGTTGCTGCATTGAATTTATTTGCTCTAGAGATTGGGCGCTCTCGAAATTTACCTCGGGTTTCTGGTAGGTCTATGGTCAAAGCACTACGTGCACTTCCAGACCAAGTGGAATCCATCATTCAGTCGTCTACCTCCTATGATGAGGCAGTTGAAGCGGTTAAGGATGCCAAGTCAGTACTGTTCTTGGGAAGAGGTTTTTCTGCCCCCGTAGCCCGAGAAGGTGCTCTGAAATTGATGGAGATTGCCTATATCCCTTGTCTCGCATATCCAGCAGGAGAGATGAAACATGGCCCCATTGCTCTTCTAGAAGATGGAAGCCCCGTAGTGGTCATTGCTCCTGACGACATACAGAAGGATAAGACGATCTCAAATATACAGGAATGCAAAGCTCGAGGTGCACGAATTATCCTTATCCATACTGAAGGTGACTCTATCGCAGAACATGGTGATATTTGTTTTACAATTCCTCCTACTCAGGAGTCGTTGAGTCCAATGCTTAGTGTTATTCCGTTGCAACTTATTGCTTACCATACTGCATTAGCATTAGGTAGAGATGTAGATCGTCCGAGGAATTTGGCAAAATCGGTCACTGTTGAGT
>JASLJW010000077.1 GCA_030747885.1 Candidatus Thalassarchaeaceae archaeon | reverse complement strand
TCAAGAGACGATATATCACGTGGTATGGATAAGGTAGAAGTGGTACTGAAACGGCTTCGTGGGGATTGAGATGGATTTTTTCACTGAGTTATCCCGCCTGATAATTGCTATGTTTTTTGGTTGGTTTTTCACTCGAATACCGCTAGTAATATTGCCACGAATATCCATTCGTTCTCTTGATTTGGTAGATCATCCAAATCCTCCTGAAATCAATGAATCGTTAATACTGCAGATTCTAAGAATTAGAAGGGCGTATTGGGCATCTATTCCCTTCGGTTTGATTCCCTTGGTATTGGGGATTATAATGCTCAATCAATCTCCTTCTTCAGTCGGTTTTGGCCTAATAGTTGGTTCATCATGGGTGATTCTAAGTCGAATAGTTCCCTTTGATTTAGATCCAATGTTCCGGTTCCCCTATTCTATGAATTTAATACACGAATTGAATAGAATTAGGGTTGAATCTTTTCCTTGTTGTAGTTCCTCTAATCCTTTTTGGGCTTTAGATTCAGTTCGCTGCTCCTCTTGTCACCATATTTTGTTGGATTATCCTAGGCCTGATTTGGGACGGTCTCGAATTGATGGATGGTTGTGGGGGAGTCTCAGGGTTATGATATTGGATGGACATTCCCTTTCAGAATCTAATATGCCTACAAATGCAGAAGAAGAGTGATCATCCCTTTTTTCTTGTTCTTGCTTCTAATTTTTCTACAACTTGTGATGCTACCCATCCCGAAAATCCACCGGTAGGTGTATTCTCGATAATTTCGATTTCCTGGTTTATTTCTTCTTCATCAATGGCAATTGTAGTACTTTGCAACGAACTGAATGGTTGAAGGGGGGTATTTTCCTCTTCTTTATTTTCATCGATTTCAATTAGTTTACTTGCAGGATCTTGCATCCATCTGGGTACAGCAATTGCGCCACCACCTAATACTGTAATCGTAGTAAAGGTGGCAATAGGTAGAACGGATAAAGCGACCAACATATCAATGAATGAAGATTCAGGGACTGTAACTTCTACTGGGAGAAACGATTCAATCAGTGTTTTTTCTACTGCTAATGATTGCCAGTTAGCCATTTCTATTCCCAAGAACTCAAATAAAACTCCAATGATGAATCTAACAGCTATCCAAAGAATTAGCACCGGAAGAGTCCAAGTGAGTTTGGTAATCTTCTCCATTACTACTCTAATGGTAGATACTGTCCCAACTAGTCTTGCTGCATAATGGGGGTAAATTCTGAATCCGATTAATAGCCCTACGAAATAAATCAACAATCCATATTCCAATAGATGCCCCTCTGCAACCCATGAATCAGGCGTATATTGCATTGCTAACATTGGAGTAATTACCAATGCTATTTGCAAAGGGGCTGCCAACATTTGGAGCCCTCCATGAACTTCCAATAAACCACGTCTTTCATTCTGAACCTCGTAGTGGACAATCCGAATCATTCTTCCAAATGGGCTAGTTCTGAGCCTCTCACGCGCGGAATCTATTGCATCAGGATCTCGGAATTTATCTCTAAGGCCGAATCTAGCCAACCAGCCTCCTCTGTCTGCAACGGAAATTGGCATGAATCCGCCTGCGATTAGGGCTAGGATAAACGAAATTATCCCGTAAGCAAGCGCAGCAGATAATATCCAAGGAACTAGATCGATTCTTACGCTAAGGCTGGCAGTACTAGTATCTACATCAATCAAGTATGTGATTGCGAATGCGAATGCAGGTGCAATTAGGACCTGTCCTCCGATAATCATGGTCAGCCAAATCCGCGCAAAAAGGGATCTTCGAACTGCCACGAACCAATACGCGCGAGTATCGTGCCTAAGTGCTTGCCCATTCTAGATGCTTGGAGACCTAATTCTAGGGAATTTTGTATATTTCCAGCGGATTGAAAATGAGCGCAATCGCCTCAACCTTATTACCGCGCCACGACTGCGTTGACTGTTGATTGCTATGGGTCGAACTGGCGCACTTATCCTGACGATGACTCTACTATTCGTATCTTTAGCTCCCTTTTCATTGGACTCTTCCTCTACGTTGGGCGATAATCTGGCGTCGGATACGTCTGGCCGAGCTCTAGTTGACTTTGCTGCAACTGATGTGGCTTATGGAAACTCTTCTTTCCCGGCTTCTCAATTTACTCAACCAGATGGTTCATCTGTTGATTACATGTTTACTCGTCAAGATATTGAGTTATCATTTACCTTCCAGAATGCCGGTACTCGATTGGATCCAGCCAGTGCGGTTGCAACGATGGAGGTCTGGCACCCTATTGGTTTCGTGGTGGCCTCATGGACAGCCAACCTATCTCTCTCTGGAGGGCAATCATCTATTGAGACAGTAGAATGGACTCCTGAAGCCGCCCACAGTCATCTTTCTGAAGATGGAACTTTGTCTGGGGGCTATATCTTACGAGGAAGTGTTGATGCAGGTGTTTTGGATTCTAATGACCTAAACGATGTTTACGATGAGAACGTAATTGTCGCTGTGTATCACGATAAAATCGAATCCGCATTATGTGGCGATACTGATGGAGATGGTAGTTCTGATTGCCCAACATCTTACTCTATACCTATGTGGGTAGGTGCTGGATATGAAGTAGGAGATAATTACGCTTTGAAGGATGAGGGTCAATTCCAGATGCTCACAACATCTTCTTCTGCAGAAGGAACTAGGCATTTGCAACACGCCAAGGATAGTGGTGTTTACATTAGCAATAGAAATGATTGGATGTGGTGGATGTGGCCTGATACCAATGCAAATTGTAACGATGGTTTTGATGCATTAGGTTATGGTCAACTGGATGGAACTCTCTCTAATGCCTATGGATTCGATCCATCACAAGGGCTTGCATTATGTTCTGTTCAGGTCAAAGGATTTGATTTCGTTTCATTGCAGGCTCGTATTCAAGCATGGGGTACATTGGGTTCTGGAGATGAAGTTGCCCTAGCGGCCTATAATGGACTTACAGAACAAAGTTTCAATCTCTCTGATGCTACTATTGGAACCACATCTGGGCAGTGGACTCCATTGGTATGGAATATGACTGATGTTTTCCCTAACTCAAATTATGCTTTAGGTTTCCATTTCACTTCAGACAATAACGATGCTACACAAGGTATGCACGTTGATGATATGATATTGTTTGGAATAGAGAAAGTAGATAACTATACTATTGAATTGGATTGTAATAATCCCTTAGGAAGCGTCTATACTGTTATTCCTGCTGATCCTTCTCCTCCCTCTTTGTTTTGCACAATTACAAACAATGGTTACAGGACAATTACACCCACATTGCATAGTAAAGTTTCAAATTCATCATGGATGGCTCAATTTCCAATCCGAATTGATTCGACTGAACCCCTTGACCACGATAACACAGTTACAATCATGCCCATTGAACCCGGAAATACTTCCGAGTTTTGGATTAATCTTTCAATTCCTGCTGGTTCAAATGTAGAGACGAATGTTTGGTCGTTATGGGTTAATGATTCAGTAAATGGTTTGAATAAGGGTTCCATATATCTTGATGTCACAGTTGACTCATCGTATTCTGCAAACTTTAGACAGAAGACAGTCACTAATCCTGCGTTAACGCTCCCTCCTTCTTCTACAGGCAATGTTACAATGCGTCTCCAGAATACTGGAAATGAGCCTGCTTCGTGGAGTTTTGGTGCTTATTTTGATGATACGTTATGGTCATTATCTGATTTACAATGGTTTAATTCTACAGGTGTCCCCATTACTCAAATATCTGTTGAAAAGGGAGAGACTGTTGAGATAATCGCTCAGTTGACGGCTCCAGCTCAGGCTACTCCTGGGATTGTTGAGATTACTCTTCTAACAAATGCAGTTCCTCCTGCATCTGCTCAGTCTACATGGAAGATATACGTAGATGTGCCAGTGGTAAATGACATTACGATGAGTGCCATTTCTACAGATATTACGGTGCCGTCTAATGGGCAATCACAACAGATTGAGATCGGCTTTGTGAATAATGGGAATTCTGATTCGAATTACAACCTATCTCTTACCCAAGCTGATTATCGTTTACAGGCATCTCTTTCATCTGTTGAAACAGGAGTAATGGATGCCTTTGGCGGTGATACAGTAACCTATGTCTTACTTCCAATGCCCTTTGGATTGCCTCCTGACGTGTATCTGATAGACGTCACAGCAACATCTCAGACAGACCCCTCATACAACGTAGTACAGCAGATTCGACTAACGGTTCCTCCTACCTATGAGGTAGTGGTTGAGGATTTGGATATGAGTGGCCAAACCTTTTCGGCCGGTGATTCATGTAGAACAGGACAATGGGAAGTTCAGAATATAGGGAATATGGATGACCAATTCACACTTGTTACTGGCGGTTCGGATTCAATAATTGTAGAATTAAGAAATTCTAATGGGCAAATTTTGAGTCCTGCTCAAACTCCTGTAATATCCCCAGGTGCCTCATACAATGCTACTTTCTGCTATGGATTCGAGGAGGGAACCTCTGGTTCCCAGACTCTAACTTTGACTGCTACATCGATGAATTACGATGGGAGTGAGGCTTCTCCTTCTGCTACTGGTTCGGCAGTTTTCGATGTAGGCACACAGGGGTGGGTCAATGTGCTTGGCCCCGCACCTACAGAAATTATCCAAGTCAATCCTCCAACATTGTTGACCTTTGAAATCCACAACCGCCATCCTACGATGTCCCAACAAATTAGACTTGATCTTAGTGCGAATGAGATGACTGCTTATGGATTCAATCCAAGGATTAACGAATTAGATCGTGAATTCCAACTTGGGCCGGATCAACGTCGTACGATTCAAATTGAGATTGATCCGTCTGAACTTGCAATGACGAATCTAGATGAGGCCTCAAAGACGCTTAATTTTACATTAGAAATTGATGCTGACCTCGATACAGTTGAACATACGCATTCAGTCACCTTTGTTAGAATCGCTCAATTTGAAGAAGCCGAAGAAGGTGTTGCATGGGGCAGTATCGCAGCAGTCATGGCCTCTGTAGTAGTCATCATTGGATTATTTGTTGTTTTATTGCAAGTTGTAAGAGGCAATCTCGATATTGAGGATGAAGTTGTAAGTCTTGCAGATTACCAGACTTCGTTAGATGAAAAATACCGCTCGATATCGCCCGCGCCTGAAATGTCTCCTTCTACGCCTATTGCTCCGGCCCCTGTGATGGAGCCAGTAACTCCATCGCCACCTGCTGCTGTAGTTTCTTCTGGCCCCCCACTCCCTGCTACTGGCTTGCCTGACGGTTGGACAATGGAGCAATGGGAGCATTATGGGCAACAATGGTTGGACCAACAGGGCCTCTAAGCACACACTCTTCTCGTCCGTGGTCTTAAGACGGCGGGCTGAGTCGCCCGACTCGCACCAAGGGGCGTAAGACTATGCAACAATCCGGTCAACAACCTATCTACATACTAAAGGAAGGGACTACACGAAGTAGAGGTAGAACTGCTCAAAGCAATAATATCGCTGCTGCAAAGGCAGTCGCTGATGCAGTAAGAACCACTCTTGGCCCAAAAGGCATGGATAAGATGCTTGTCGATTCTATGGGTGATGTAATCATCACAAATGATGGTGCAACCATCTTGAAAGAGATGGATATTGAACATCCAGCTGCAAAGATGATTATCGAAGTAGCCAAGACACAAGAGGCACATTGCTTCGATGGAACAACTTCTGCAGTTGTTCTTGCTGGTGAATTACTCAAAAGGTCCGAGGATCTCATTGAACAGAATGTACATCCAACAATTATTTGTGAAGGATTTAGAATTGCTGCGGAACGTTGTCTTGAATTATTGGAAAATCATTCAATAGACGTCGATGAAGCAATGTTGCATGAAGTCGCAAAGACGGCCTTAACCGGAAAGAGTGCTGGTGCAGTCAAGGCATTCCTTGCAGAGATTTGCGTTGAAGCAGTGATGAAGGTTGCCACGGAATCTGACGGAGAAGTAATTGTAGATCTTGACGATGTAAAGGTGGAGAAAAAGCAGGGTGGGTCAATCAAAGATAGTACATTGGTTGATGGAATTATACTAGATAAGGAAAGAGTACACAGTGGGATGCCGCGTTCAGTAAATGGTGCCAAAGTCGCTCTAATCAATTCAGCTATAGAGGTTAAGAAAACCGAAGTAGATGCGAAGATTCAGATTACAGACCCGAATATGCTCGCACAATTCCTCGATGAAGAGGAATCGTATCTGAAAGGATTGGTTGACGGAATTATTTCGTCAGGAGCCAATGTTGTCATTTGCCAGAAAGGAATAGATGATCTCGCCCAGCACTATATGGCAAAGTCAGGGATTTTTGCAGTTCGAAGAGCCAAGAAATCAGATATGGAAGCACTTTCCAAGGCCACAGGTGGCCGTATTGTAACAAACATAGACGACTTATCGGAAGACGACTTGGGAATTTGTTCAAAGGTCGAAGAGAGAAAGATTGGGGAATCCGACATGGTATTCCTTACTGGTTGTGAAGAGGCAAAGAGTGTAAGTGTACTATTGAGAGGCGGTACTGATCATGTCGTCGATGAAATTAGAAGAGCATTTGATGACGCCATTGGAGTTGTTAGCGTTGCTCATGAAGATGGTGCGATTCTAACCGGTGGTGGCAGTGTTCTTGCAGCACTTAGCAGAGATCTCAGAACATTTGCAGAAGGTGTAGGTGGAAGAGAGCAGATGGCAATCGAGGCATTTGCAGGTGCTCTTGAGGTAATCCCTAGGACGCTTGCAGAGAATGCAGGATTAGACCCCGTAAACACCATCATTGATGTGAGAAAGGCACACGCAGAGGGTCGTTCCACTTTCGGAGTGAATGTGTTTGAAGGCGGAGTCATGGATATGGAAGAAGCCAACGTAGTCGAACCTGTTAGAGTAGTAGAGCAGGCAATTCAGAGTGCTACGGAGACTGCCACCATGATTCTTAGAATAGATGATGTAATTTCATCCAAAGGTGTCAGTATGGGTGGAGAAGGCATGATGGATGGCATGGACTTCTAAGTCCCAACGTCCACGATTAACGCAAGCCTAGCCCGCTATGTTCAATAGTCCCATTTGGGTGGATGAAACTGCCGAATGGCGCTTGGGTGCGAAGTCATGACGGATGATGTAGTTACTTTCCTCTCAGATGGTGACCGTAGCCTGCATATTCTATTTGGTTCCCAGAGTGGTAATTCTGAAGATTTAGCAGTTAAGGTTGGTAAGCAGGCTAAGTCATTTGGCCTGGAATCAACAGTCCATGATATGGATGGTTTTGATTTGTCCTCTCTTTCTTCCATGTCCAGAGTCCTCATTGTTTGTTCAACATGGGGTGAAGGCGAACAACCGGACAATGCTGAGGATCTTTGGAATGCTGCAAATGGCGATGGTGCCCCTTCACTAAGTAAGACCAATTTCTCAGTCTGTGCATTAGGTGATACTAGCTACGAAATGTTTTGTGAGTCTGGGAAGGAATGGGATGCTCGTTTTGAACAACTGGGGGGAAATCGCCTAGTTGATCGGGTAGATTGTGATGTTGATTACGATAAGCCAGCGGCAGAATGGGCGGACAAAGCGTTGCTGCATATGTCTGCAGTCGATGGTTCAGGTGCTTTCCAAGAGGCAATGGTTCCATCTATCGATTCGTTTGTAAAATCAGGAGGAGCTGCCGAGGCTTCTCCCAAGTCAGATGAAACTCCAACATCCGATTCTGCATCTTCTGGTTCATTGGATATGGAAGGAAATAGGTCCCTACACATCCTCTTTGGTTCTCAAAGTGGTAATGCAGAAGGCCTTGCTGCTAAGATTGGTAAGCGTGCAGAAGCATTTGGTCTAGAATCAACAGTCCATGATATGGACGGTTTTGATTTGTCCTCTCTTTCTTCTATGTCCAGAGTCCTCATTGTTTGTTCAACATGGGGTGAAGGCGAACAACCGGACAATGCTGAGGATCTTTGGAATGCTGCAAATGGTGATGGCGCCCCTTCTCTTTCAAACACTCATTTTTCAGTTTGTGCTCTTGGTGATACTAGTTACGAAATGTTTTGCGAATCAGGAAAAGAATGGGATGCTCGGTTTGAGAGTTTGGGAGCCACTCGCCTAGTTGATCGTGTTGATTGCGATGTTGATTATGACACACCTTCGGCAATCTGGACAGAATCAGTATTGGCTCACATGGCTGCCGTTGATGGAGATGGAGTATACCAATCTGAATTAGTTGAATCCATTATTGCTGAAATGGCGGGTGGAGAAGAATCTTCTGCGGACGGAGATGATGGATTCGTCATCCCTGTTCTTGAAACACCTGAGATTCAGGTAAAAGTTCGTGTTTTCAGATATGACCCTCAATCCGACGAGAGAGGTCATGATGAATGGGCATGCGTCCTAACTGGAAACACATCGATTCTTGATTTATTGCGAACGATAAAGTCCACTGAGGATGGTTCTTTGACTTTCAGAGATGGATCTCTTGATGATCCTACTACTGCTATTTGCGCAAATGGTCGCCCCATTCTTCCTGGTTTGACCCGTATCGATTCAGTCCTTTCCTCTAATTCTGATGTGAATCATCTTAACCTTGAGCCGATTTCTATTGGTGAGGTGATTAGAGATTTAGTAACTGATCTATCTATTGCTGATATTCGTAGAGCTTCGACTAAGCCTTGGTTTAGAGGGGCTACTCGAGAAGGGGTCAAGGTTCGAGGTTCAGTTATGGGATTAATGGGGCCAGATGATGCAAAGGCAGTACATATGGCTAGGAATATGATTAGTCCCTTCGTCATCGATTCATTTTCAGATACCGTTCCATACAATGAGAATTACGTGGGTCCTTCGAATGTCCTTTCAGCATGGTCTAGGGTTTTGGATCCTCGTGTTTCAGAATCTTCTCGAACAGAAAATCTAGTTTTACTTGCATCTGATGTAGGGATAAAGGCAGAGACTGATTTGAATTCAATCTCTCGACATGGCAACACAGGAGAAATTGTAGCCAGTTACATGCTCGATGCTAAGACCTGCGTCTTGAGACAGGGATCATTCCAAGATGGCCGTCATGGGAAGCATGTATGGTGGTATACCTGGAGTGTCAAAATGAGTGGATTGGTGAATGATACTGTAATTTACAGACAGGTTCTGGGGCCGTTGGGTTTGGTTGGTAACTTGTTTTCTGGCGTGACTGCTAGAATGGCCTTAGGATTCTCTAGAACAGGCGGAAACATGTTCAATGGACTTCTAGGCATGGTTGCACCCCCAGCAGGAGTAGGAAAGATGCCGAAGCAGTTCAACACTCCAGTTCATAATCACCATGAAGTAGTTGCTATTTTCAATGAAGTGGATGGTGGTTTCTGATGGCTTTGGAATTTGCTTATCATCCAGGAAATGTAGCACATAGCAGTGCACCTGAGGTTGCAGATACTGTATTCCCTGCTGCCAAATCCTTGGGTATCAACCTAGTTCCTATGGAGGGTGCTACTAGTTGCGGGGGAGGAATAATTCGGCAGGTCAATAGACGCCTACAGTTGACCCTTAATGCCAGAAATTTCGCTATTGCTGAAGAACTTGGATTGGAGATAGTTACTCCATGTGCAACAACAGCAGGCATTCTGTTTGAGGATCTGAATGAGTTGCGAAATAATCCTAATCTATTAGCTGAAATTAACAATGTGTTGAAGGAAACATGTGGCAAATCTTTCTCGGGAAATACTGAGGTTAGGCATCTTCTTCACGTCATTGTAGAAGAAGTGGGATTGGAGAAATTGAGTGATTTGGTTAAGAATCCAATCAATTTCACAGTAGGGGGATACTATGGTCCGAATATTCAGAGGCAAGGTGCATGTGGAAATGATGATGTTTTCCAGCCTAATTATCTGGAAAGTGTAATTGAAGTACTCGGCGGCAAATCTGTATCGTTGAGTTACAGGACACAGAGTGTAGGGGCCCCTAGCCTCTTATCAGAAGAGACCACTGCATTGAGGCAAGCAGCAGCAGTACTTTCTGAGGCCAAGGACGAAGGTTCTGAATTATTAGTCAGCATCTGTACTTTATCTCATGCTGTTCTTGATGTGTATCAAGTGAAAGCATCCAAGGTGTCTGGTGAAGACACTTCAATTCCAGTAATTCATTTCACAGAACTTTTGGCATTTTCGATGGGTCATTTCAATAGCCGTTTGGCTCAACTTAGGACTAGAATTGCAGTTATTGGAAACTAATTTAGTACCATTCTTCCAATCCACTTTGCCCTCTTTTACGTCTTCTTTCGGGAGGGATATCGGGAAATTCATCATCATTTGATTCTGGTTCAAGTACAGGTGTCTCATCTTTTTCTTCCAATTCCTCTCTGAGCCGTTCTCTTTCTAAGGCGACAAAATCACTTGCATCCATGACATTGTTTTCTTGAGTAACTGTAAACGAGGATAACATTGTCAAATCGGGATTAAACGAATGCCGTTTGTTTTTGACCCTCTTTATCGCAATCAGCATTTTCTCTTCACGTCTAGCAGCAGCAGCAGTTGCTCCTTCGTCACGTGTTTCTTGAGCAATTAAGACATAGACTGATCCACTATCATGTCTCCCTGTCCGCCCTCTTCTTTGAATTGTTCTTATTTCACTTCCAACCGGTTCATAGAACAATACCAAGTCGGCTCTAGGAATATCTAGTCCCTCTTCGCCTACAGATGTGGCTACCAAAACATTGTATTCACCAGAACGAAATGCATCCAATCGCTTAATCTGTTCAGAATGAGACATCCCATCATTTCCTCCTCGATTTGCTTGTCCAATGAATGGTGTGGGATTAATGCCTGGAATGTCATTAATGAATGAAACAATTGCAGATACTGTGTCTCTGTAGTTTGCGAAAATAATCATTCTCCCTTCTGGGTTTCGAGCGATTTCTTGCCGGATTACTCTTCTAGAGAATGAAACCTTGCTGTGAATCTCTTCCATGTTTTCTAATGTATTTTCTAAATTTTGAATTCGTTGGTCTTCAAGGAATTCCCTGAGTTTTCTTTCCCCTTTTCCTTTCTGATTCAATCGACCTCTCATCCTTCTAATCGCTTCTCTACTTGCAGCGATTCCTTGACAAACTAAGAGATTGGAGATTGTATAGAGCCGAATTGCCATGCCTAGATCTCCAGCGCTTCTATAGGCCATGTTTTCTTCTCTTTCTATTGCCGATTGAACTCTCCTCATCGCTTCATTTAGCCCCCCCATTGTAGTCATTCCAGATCGGATATAATGTCCTAAACGACGTTCTCGTGCCACTATTGCTTCTAACCAATCATCGAGAGGTCGCGCCATTTGTCGAATTTCACTAGGTACGGGGACCCGTATTTCTTCGACATCAAGGTTCGAAGCGTAGGGTTTGAGCATTGGTTCATCCGAACCTCGTACATGTATTCCTTCAAGGTGCAATCTTTCACATACTTCTTCGACAGCAGATTCATTCCATCCAGGACTAGCAGTGGCCCCTAGAATAGTTGCCTTTTCATTTGCTTCGATTAACAAATCCCCAACTTGAGCTACTGCGGCGTTGCCAGTGGCTCGATGCGCCTCATCAACCACTAAAATGGAAACTTTTGACAAGTCCAATATCCCTTTTTTTGCATCGTTCCTAACGACTTGCGGTGTCGCAACAACAATCCGATGTTCTTCCCAACTACCCTTTCTTTTCGCTGGAGGAATTGAACCCGTCATTCTTGCTATACTTTCGCCGTCGGGCAAATTCATCACTCGTTCTAATCCTCGATGTTGTTGATCAACCAATGCATTTGTTGGTGCTAGTAGCAATGCCATTCCATTTGTTGACCGAAGTGTCTCAGCTATGGTCATCCACTGTACTGCTGTTTTTCCCATTGCGGTTGGTAGTACCAAGAGAGTTGAAGATGCCAATGACGCATTGGTTGCCTCTAATTGGTATGCCCTTGCTTCGATCTCATTATCCACGAGGAGGGGATGGGAGATCATCGGTCGCATGGAACCTGTCCTGTTCCGTCAGGGTAGAAAATGGTTACAATTAGGACTTAATGCTGAAATGAGGATGCGTGCATCGAAAAGAGTTGTCTTGAGTCGAACCGTTGATATAGTGAACTATGGTCGGAGGGTCGCTCGTAACGCGAGCAACCAGACACTGACGGGCTCTGTTCCAACAACCCGGCGTGCGGTTTAGGCATTCGCCGCAGCCGCTGTGTGTCACGGTTGCTCCTGCGCTCTACGTGCCAGAACACGCCGATTTTTCGGCCTCTGTACTGTTAACACTGATGTGAGGAAACAAACATGGCCGACAAACACCGACCCCGTAGAGGTAGTATGGCGTTTAGCCCGCGTAAGCGGGCAAATCGGCAACATGGTCGAGTCAAATCATGGCCGTCAACTGATGCTGATGAAGTACGTGTCCAAGGCTTCGCTGGATGGAAGGCTGGGATGACGCACATTCTAATGAGGGATCTCAATCCTCATTCCCCTAGTGCTGGTGCTGAACTTCGAACTGCGGTTACTGTGGTCGAAGTTCCTCCGATTCGAATTCTTGCAGTACGTGGATATCACATGACTCCATACGGGCTTCAGACTGCTGGAGAATCCTGGGCAGATGCGAATACTCTCGATGATGAGGTCGTGGGCCTTTTCCCTCGACTCGCTAATCGTTCCAAGGCAGAAAGTCGCGCAGATGAAGGGTATAAGCCAGTCAAGAGAGCAGGAAGACAACCTAAGCCACAGAATCATGATTCAGAAGCAAACTTTGGTGCATTGAAGGAAATGCTTCTAGAAGAAGTTCGAATTTTAGTTGCAACTCAACCAACTAGGGTAAGTGGTTCACCTTCCAAAACTCCAGAGATCATGGAACTTGGATTAACAGGTGGAGATATTTCAACACAACTTGAATGGGCGCAGGAGCGTCTTGGGCAAGAGATTGAATTTACTGATGTATATTCTGAAGGTCAGGATGTAGATGTTGTAGGAATTACGAAAGGAAAAGGATTCCAAGGTTCAGTCAAGCGTTGGGGAGTTAAACTACTAAGTCATAAGAACAGCAAGAGGCGACGTCAAGCTGGAAACCTTGGTGATTTCGGCACAGGATATGTCCGTTCAACAGTTCCACAAGCGGGCCAAGTCGGTTTCCATCATCGAACTGAATACAACAAGAGATTGCTACGAATTTCTACCCCTGATGAGAATGAGATTACTCCTGCAGGCGGATTCCTAAGATATGGTGAGGTTCGAAACCAATATGTCGTAGTTAAGGGAAGCCTTCCAGGTCCATCCAAGCGTCTTCTTAGATTTAGGGACGCAACTCGATCTCAGGGTGAAAAGCCTCCAGTCGAGATCACTTATGTCAGTACATCAAGTAAGCAGGGGGTCTGAAGATGAAGACAAAGAGCCTCTCGATTACATTCGGTGATTCTGAGGTATCAGTCGATTCCGGATCATCTATTGCTCTACCTTCTGCATTCGAAGCATCCGTTCGTGAGGATTTAGTTCGCCGTGCAGTTCATTCTTCACGTGCAAATCGTCGACAAGCATACGGTCATCGAGACCATCAAGGTCGTCGTAAACCCGTTACTGGAATGAAACATTAATTAGAATGGTGGGGTAAGGGTATATGTGTAAGCCGAATTATGAGTCTTTAAGGTTCTCTAGAAGGTGCTGAGAACCATAACAAGAGCGGAGGAATTAGAGCTCATGTCCC